>JAOUDZ010000082.1 GCA_029858965.1 Cyclobacteriaceae bacterium | reverse complement strand
CTGTAACAGATGCAAAAGGATGTTCTGCCCAATCGGTAATTAGTGTAAACAAAAGGCCACTGCAGGTGAGCAGTACTATTAATCAGCCGACGTGCGCCCAGGATCTTGGCGCTATCTCCGTAATCCCGGCTGGAGGCGTCGAGCCCTATACGTACAGTTGGTCAAACGGTGATACAGACAATGCTATTGATGGTCTTACAGCTGGAAATTATCTTGTCACGGTTACCGATGCCACAGGATGCAGCGAAATCCAATCTTACTTCATTGTGCCGCCTACTGCTATTGATGTAACGAGTGTTATTACCAATGCACAATGTGGGAATGAAGGTTCATTTGCTATTGACCTTACAGTGATGGGTGGCAAAATTCCCTATACGTACCTGTGGTCTAACGGATCAACTTCCGAAGATATTTCCGGGCTCTATGCAGGTAACTATTCAGTAAGCATAAAAGATGCTTCTGGTTGTGTTGTGAATAAAGAATTTATCATTGACCCTGCCACCATTAACTGGTCTTGTCTGATTAATCCACCTGTGACTCCGGTTGTTTGCGGATCAGTCGGTAATGTCCTGTCCACAGCGGTAATCGATGCCACAACATACGCATGGACTGTTGCCAGCACCGACAATAGCTGGTCAATAACCTCGGGAAATAATGATTTATCTGTCTTCTATACTGCAGGTGCTGCCGGTAGTTCAGCTATTTTCACACTTTTGGTAACGAAAAATGGGTGTACACAAACCTGCTCTTATACAGTCAGCGGATGTGTTGAGCGCGATAATACCGGTGGCGGTGATCCTACTTCAAATGATCCTTGTACGACACAACCAACAACACCCCCGGTGGTAGTCGAGGAACCTAAGCAGCCAGAAGAGCCGACGGAGGAAGAGACTTCTCATTGGTCTAAAGTCAATATAGTGCATGCTTATCCAAATCCCTTCAAAGATAAATTGAGGTTGGAGTGGACAGCTCCAGCCAATGATAAAGTTTGCCTTGAAATAATTGACGGGCACGGTAATCGTCAATGCGTGGTCTACGAAGGGGAGGTTAAAGCTGGCAATCGTTATTCCTTCGATTGCTCCGAGGTGGGCTTGAAGGACAGGTTATACTATTTCCGTTACGCCTCGTCAAAGCATGTAGGTTATGGAAAATTATTAAGAATCAAGTGATCGCAATGGCATGATCTATAGACCTGCTGGACTTTGGCCGGCAGGTCTTTATTTATTGTTTTCAAATCAACATTTACCGGTAGGCCAGATCAACCGTTTTTCGAAGTGCATGTTAAGTCATTATATGAGGCTACATCATACTTATTTGTCTCATTTTTTCTGATTCAAGCGTGTAAATATGTAGATTCAACATCGGAAAGATGTATAACCGGTGCACGCTCATGGACGGCAAAATGAAACTATATGCCACTTCGACCGCGATGATCTTGGGCGAAAAAATTGCGAAGGTGTTGGGCATTCCCCTTCACAGGATTCATACTGAGAAATTTTCTGATGGTGAATTGTTCGTGCGCTTCAATGAAAGTATTCGCGGGCAGGTAGTTTTTTTGCTGGCAAAGGTAAATATGCCATATGAGCATTTCTTTGAAATGCTCATGACCGTAGATGCGGCCAGACGATCTTCAGCAAAAGAAGTAGTGTTGATTATCCCGTACTTGCCCCATAGCCGGCAGGAGCGGAGGGACGGACAGCGAACCTCTATATCGTCGAGGATGGTGGCCGATGTGATACAATTAATGGGCCCCGATCGAATAATAACACTCGATCTGCACACCAATGCAATCGAAGGTTTTTATAAGATTCCGTTGGATCCATTACCGTCGCTGCGATTGTTCGTGGATCATATCAAACATTCGGGACTTGACAATTTGTGTTTATGCAGCCCAGACTTTGGTGGTATTAAAAGGATAAAGCAATACAAGAAGCATATGGATGCAGAGATTGCTGTAATCAATAAAGAGAGGCTTAAGCCCAACCAGGTATCCCATATGGAAATTATTGGTGAGGTACACAACAAAAATATTGTTCTGATCGATGATCTGGTAGACACGGCAGGAACATTGTGCGCTGCGGCTAACCTCCTCATGGAAGAGGGCGCCAGGTCTGTTCGTGCATACTGCACACATGGCGTACTGAGTGGACACGCACTTGAAAACATTCAATTGTCTGCGCTCGACAAGCTGTATATTTCCGACACCGTAGTTGAAAAACTAGATCACCCAAAAATCGAAATCGTAAGCTGCGATGAACTGTTGGCACGCGCCATGGCGCAGCTCATAAACAACAAAAGCCTAAGCGCAATGGTATAACCAATACCACCATACCCAACCCCTCAGCCACCCGTCCATTTTCTTACACGAATTGTAAAAGCCTCAACCGGGTTCTGCCGAATAAGCTGGTGAATATCAAGTTTCGAGAAACCTCCTTCTTCCAGTGCTGGAATCAGTTTACGAAATAGTGTAGTAAATCCTCTGAGATTTCCACCGTCTGGCTTGCCGGGCTCATACCAGCCGGCATCATGTGAGATGAGCGTTCGGTGGAGAAGATGCTCTTTTTTCATATAGGTCAACATCTCTATGTATTGCGGGACGTTAGTGTCACGCAGCCCGTCGAGGCTCACCCACGATCCTGAGCGTGCAGCCAACTGATATTGGCTCCAGTCGTTTTCATTTTGGGCGTGAACCCAAATAAACGCATCTGGCGCGACCCCTTCCCGTTTTAATATTTCAATCTCTTCCAGCGCCGCAACGGCAGGCCCTGTGTGCGAGGCAATGGTGAGCCCTGTTTTCAGGTGGGTCTTGGCGGATGCAAGCACCAGCTTTTGTGAAATGGCTGATAAACGGTCCGGATTGACACTAATTTTGATAAATCCCGGCTTGACGGTGGTCCCGTCAATCCCTCCTTCCCATTCTGCTGTCCAGCGGTCGGCCAGTGCCGAAGCTGTTTCACGAAAGGCATGCTCCGGCAGGAATTTAATATCTGACCCACCATAGTATCCCGTGTTCGTTAATATGTTCAGATCGGCTCGTGTGCTTAGCTGCTGAAGCAATTGCACATCCCGGCCCAAGTAATTAGGCGTGCAATCAACCAGCGTGCTGCATCCGGCCTCTTTGACTTCCTTGAGATAGGGCAGTACTTTTTGAATTACATCTGTTTGATTCCACCGGTTGCGATTGTATTGTGCGGCCCCAATAAAATCCACAAGAATGTGTTCATGAATTAGCGTATTGCCCAATGCCCCACCATCAATGAATCCCTTAACGGTCATGATCTTATTGGCCGCGTTCTTTGCAGCCAGCGTGGAGCCGGTAAGCACACTGGTTAAGGCCAGTAATATCCGCTGAATAAACGATCTGCGTGTAGCCATAGGATGTTGCAAATGAGGGCAGTAATGTATTATCCTTTTGGTTTGGTGTTTCTCGTTTTTGTGCCTGGAGAGTGCATGGGCTGGTATCTTTTTGAGTTACCTTTCAACCTCTTTTCTCGCTCTCTGTCACTTTTTTCAAAGTCAACATACCGTGAAATACCGAAAGTTATCTGCGCGAATAGTTCTCTTCGCTTTCCAGGTATATCGTAAAGCGTCTGGTAGGCGTTGAGCTTCGCCAGATAATCAGCGGTTCGGGGTTCATTTATTCCATAGTTCATGCGAAAATCAAAGGATACCCGCCAATGATTTGACACATCCCAATCCGATCGAAATCCGGCGGCAGCAAAAACCTGAAATGAATTGAAGTCCTTCTTTTCACCTATTATATACTCATCCACCAAGGGGACAACTACGCCATCGTATTGAACGATGTAGTCTGGTGGCAGAATGGGGTACACTTCTTGTGGAAACTTAAGCTTTGATTCTGTGTGACGTACCATTTCTTCTCCATGCACCAAATAGGCTGCACCCAATGAAACCAGACCACTGAGTTTAAAGAATGATAAATTAATGATGTGGACCTTAAAGGCAACTGGTATATGAGCATACTGTAAATCGATGTAGCGCTTTCCATCCTGACCGCCAACAGTATTTACAACATAGAAATCCTGACCTAGATTGATGATCCCGGGGCTGACCACAAAACCAAAACCTTCATAATCCATTCCAAAATTAAATCCGATAGGGGCGAACTTCAGACCATAACTCTCTTTGTAGCGTGCGTCCTGATTGATACCATCATCTAACGTGAAGGAGGAAGTAAACCCGGTATAAACCCCCAGAGACATTGAGAGTTGTTGAGCCCGTAGCGGCGTGCCAGCCAATGCGACTAGAAGGGTAATCCAAAACTTGACCATTGCACGCGGTTACTGGGTAAAAAAATGTGTGTAAACTAAGCATTTAAGCGGATAGAGGTACAATTGCGTCGCTCGTTGGTTTTTAAGACTGTTAACTTACAAATAAAAGTCTTTAGAATTTTGATCGGCGGGAAGTAAACCGCTTGATACATACAGGAATGAAGGATTTGAACTAGTTATCCTTCTACTGTAATTGTCTGGCGAATCTGTAAGAATGCCTGTTTAAGCAAGATTGTGATAGACATTCTGCACATCATCATCGCTTTCAAGTACTTCCACAAGTTTCAGGACCTCATCCTGCTCCGCCTCCGCCAACTCTTTCGTAGTAGTTGGAATGTACTGTAGTTCCGTACTTTTTGCTTCCAAGCCAGCGGATTCGAGAAACTTCTGCATATGGCCAAATTCAGAGAATTTGGTGTAAACAACGATTTCCTCTTCGCCTATTTCAATATCTTCTGCCCCCGCATCGATTAAATCCAGCTCCGCTTCATCCAGGTTGAGCTTATCGGGTTCAAATTTAAAGACACCTTTTCGTTCGAACATAAAAGCCACGGAGCCAGAGTTGCCCATCGCTCCGCCGTTTTTAGAAAAGTGCAAACGTATATTTGCGACCGTCCTGGTGGGGTTATCGGTTGCACATTCAACGACAATAGGAACGCCGTGCGGGGCGTATCCCTCATAGATAACTTCCTGGAAATCTTTTTCTTCCTTTGAGGAGGCGCGTTTGATGGCGGCATCGATCCTGTCCTTTGGCATGTTTACGCCTTTCGCATTTTGAATGCACATCCGCAGTCTGGGGTTGTTCTCCGGTAAGGGGCCGTTCTGTTTAACTGCTATGGCTATGTCCTTGCCAATCCTGGAGAAGGCTTTGGCCATCCGGTCAAAGCGAGCAAACATCTTGTGCTTCCGTTTTTCAAATATGCGACCCATCTCTAAATGCTATCGTGAATATTAATTGTGGCGTAAAATTATACGTGATCTGCAATTAGGCAATATTTTATACTTTTTCCCGCAGCGCTCACGCTCCTGAGGCCATGGTGAAGCTTCAAAAATGTAATTAATTTCATTTTATCTCATCGATAAAACCTAAATTCAATGACAAAATGCATGGAAGGCTTAAAATATGGTTTTTACTTGAAAAAACCCTGATTTTAAGGTGTTACATTTTGAAACAAGAAAGCATTTACAACTAAAAATTTGACTATTTTTGCCTCGTCTGTAGTTATTCATATGCGCTTTTTTCGTCAAACAATACTTTCTGTTTGTCTAATATTGCCTTTTGCGGTATTAGGTCAGCCTTTGGCGACTCCTGACGACGCGTCCACCCCTGAAGATACTGGCGTGGTATTCAATATCGTCAGCAACGATGATGCCACCCCCAATACAATTGATCCAGCCACTGTTGACCTTGATGTTTCCACGCCCTTAACAGAAGATAAAGTAATTACCACGCCGGAAGGTGAATTTAGTGTTGATGACCTGGGTGTGGTAACGTTTGTACCATTGCTCAATTTTTTTGGTGATGCCACGATTCTTTATACCGTCAAGAACGATGAGGTAGTACCCCAAACATCTAACCAGGCATTGATTACTGTCGCGGTTACACCTGTTAACGATATCCCTACCATCACTGCAATAGCAGACCAAGTTATCAGTCAAAATAGCCAAACAGGTTTATTGGCCTTCACTGTCGGTGATGTGGAAACAGTACCCGGTTCTTTAATAGTGACCGGCGGCTCCGACAATCTTACCTTAGTGCCTCTTACAGGCATCGCCATAGCGGGCGCTGGTGCGGCCAAAACTGTACAAGTGACGCCCGCTGCCGGTCAGACTGGAATAGCCAATATCACAATAACGGTGAACGATGGCGTGGACAACGCACAAACAACATTTAGGCTTACTGTTAATGCGCCGCCGACGATAACTGCAATAACGAACCAAATAATTACTGAAAATACCCAGACCGGGCTATTGGCCTTTACCGTCGGCGATGCAGAAACACCACCCGGGTCGTTGATAGTCACGGGTGGCTCCGACAATCTTGCGTTAGTGCCCCTATCGGGCATCGCCATAGCGGGCGCTGGTGCGGCCAAAACTGTACAAGTGACGCCCGCTGCCGGTCAGACTGGAATAGCCAATATCACGCTGACGGTGAGCGACGGCGTAGATATAGCGCAAACAACATTTCAACTTACGGTAAACCCGCTGGTCAATACGCCGCCAACAATAACTTCAATATCCAACGTAACGATTAGCGAGGATACACAGACCTCAAATCTTGCATTTACAATCGGTGACCTTGAAACGGCGCCAGGATTGCTAACCGTAACGGGAAGCTCAAGCAATGCAACACTGGTACCAAACTCGAACTTTGTTTTTGGCGGCAGTGATGCAAACCGCACGGTTAGGATTTTCCCTTCGGCAAATAATTTTGGTGTTACTACCATCACCCTTACGGTTAGTGATGGCACAAACAGCACGCAGACAGCATTTCAACTAACCGTAGATCCCGTTAATGATGTTCCCACCATATCAAGCGTTGGTGACCAGACGATAGATGAAGATACACAAACCGCGCAGCTCACATTTAATATTGGAGATGTTGAAACAGCCCCAACTTTGTTAACGGTTACAGGGAGCTCAAGCAATACAACGGTAGTCTCCAACGCAGGAGTGGTTTTGGGTGGTAGCGGAACGACACGCACGGTGCAGGTTACTCCTTCACCGAATGCATTTGGTATTACCACCATAACACTGACCGTAAGTGATGGCGTCAACAATGCGCAGACTACATTTCAACTAACGGTGACGGGAGTAGATGATACGCCCACCATTTCAGGGATTGCTGACCAGATTATTGATGAAAACACACAAACAGGACCTTTACCTTTTACAATTGGAGATGTAGAAACGCCTGCATCCCTACTGACATTAACGCCGATATCTAGCAATACTACACTGGTTACAAATTCAAACGTGTTGCTTGGCGGCTCAGGATCGTTGCGAAGTGTCAACGTTATACCAACCATTAACCAGGCCGGCAGCACCGTCATTACTCTTACCGTGAACGATGGTGTGAAGACAGCGCAAACAGTCTTTCAGGTGTTGGTTACGGAAGTTGATGCTCAGCCGATAATAGTGTCGTCAGTACCTAACCAGACGATTTATGAAGATACATCCACTGGTGTATTGAACTTTACGATAGACGATCCGGATACGCCGCTTGCTGACTTAGTCGTTACCGCCACCTCAAGTGATCAAGCAGTGATACCGGATGCAAATATTGATCTTGGTGGGACAGACGGAAATAGAACGGTGGAAGTCACACCGCTGGCCAATCAGAATGGTGGTCCTGTAACCATCACCATCACCGTGAGTGATGGCGTGGAATTCGTAGATATGCCGTTTCTGGTAACGGTGACACCGGTGAATGATGCCCCCGTCTTTACAAAAGGGTTAGATCAGTCTATTTTGGAAGATGCGGGAGCCCAATCTGTCACGAACTGGACCACCGGGTTCAATGATGGCGATGAGGGTGGACAGGTTCTTACATTTATTGTCACCAATAATAATAATGCGCTTTTTAGCGTCCAACCGTCCATCAACGCATCGGGGACCCTTAGCTATACGCCGGCACCAAATGCGTTCGGGCTAGCGACCGTTTCTGTCAGCCTGAGAGACAATGGGTCATCTACGCCTCCCAATGTCAATACCAGCGGCGTTCAGACCTTCACAATCAATATTGCCGCCATAAATGATGCGCCCGTTTTTACCAAAGGGGCCAACCAGTCTGTTGTTGAGGATTCTGGTCCACAGTCGGTCTTAAACTGGGCCACCGGGATCAATGATGGCGATGGGGGTGGACAGGTTCTTACATTTAATGTCACCAACGATAATAATGCATTCTTCACCGTCCAACCTTCCATCAGCGCTTCGGGAACCCTTACCTATACGCCCGCGCCAAATGCGTTTGGGCTAGCTACTGTTTCTGTCACCCTGAGTGACAATGGGTCATCTTCACCACCCAATGTCAATACCAGCGGCGTTCAGACCTTCACAATCAATATTACTGCCGTAAACGATCCGCCCACCATTTCGACAATAGCCGACCAGGTCATTGATGAAGATGGTAGTACGGGAGCACTAGCGTTCACGGTTGGTGATCTTGAAACAGCAGCCACTGCCTTGACCGTCACGAGGGCATCAACTAATGTGGCACTCATACCAGTTGCAAATGTAGTGCTTGGAGGGACAGGTGCAAATCGTACAGTTACCGTTACACCTTTGCCGAATCAGTTCGGATCATCGACGATAACGTTAAATGTATTCGATGGTACTGTCTCCATTCCGACTTCGTTCCTGGTTACAGTGAACGCAGTCAATGATGCGCCTACAATTACCAACATTGCTGCTCAGGTCATAGACGAGAATACTTCCACCGGGCCTTTGGCATTCACCGTCGGCGATGTCGAGACTGCCGCGGCCTCCTTGATTGTAACGGGTTCGTCTAGTAATACCACAATTGTACCCAACGGCAATGTTGTCATTGGCGGTAGCGGTGCCAGCAGAACAGTAAATGTGACGCCTGCTGCCAACCAAAGTGGGGTAGTTACGATTACAGTAAATGTCAGTGATGGCACGACAATCACACCAATGAATTTCCAGTTGACGATTAATGCTGTGAATGATCCGCCAACAATTTCCGCCATTGGCACGCAAACGATCAATGAGGATACGCAAACCGGAAACATCGCATTCACGATTGGAGATCCTGAAACCGCCCCCGGTTCCCTGATAGTGACAGCAGCCTCGAGCAACACAACCCTTGTTCCCACAGGGAATATTTCGTTAGGAGGTAGTGGGGCTAACCGAACTATAAATGTAACGCCAGTCGCCAATTTATTTGGCAGTGCAACCATAACAATCAGTGTGAGTGATGGCGTGAACACGACGCTAAGACCATTTCTGGTTGTCGTGAATTCCGTCAATGATGCACCAACGGTCACTTCGATCGCGAACCAGACAATTGCCGAAAATACTGCTACGGGGGCGCTGGCATTTACCATTGGAGACGTAGAAACAGCGCCTGGATCATTGACCATTGCACGCGTTTCCAGCAATACTGCCCTTGTGCCCACAGCCAATGTTGTGCTTGGCGGCAGCGGCGCCAATCGAACGGTAACGATTACGCCGGTAACTAATGTATTTGGAACAACAACAATAACACTTAATGTGAGTGATGGCACCGACACAACGCCGATCATCTTTCAGGTAACGGTCACAGAAGTGAATGATCCCCCTACTATCACGACGATTGCAACACAGAATACCAATGAAGATACACCAACATCTGCGCTGTCTTTTACGATTGGTGATCCGGAAACACCTGCCGCATCATTGGTGCTAACAGCAAGTTCCAGTAATACAACACTTGTGCCTAACACAAACATAACATTTGGAGGCAGTGGGGCATCCAGGAATGTGACAGTTACGCCCGATGTAAACAAGAACGGCACGACAATTATTACCATCAACGTAAGTGATGGGGTAAATACGACCTCTACGAATTTTACATTGAATGTAATTGCCGTGAATGATGCACCGACCATTTCGGCTATTGCTGATCAAGCCATAAATGAAGACACCCAGACAGGCAATCTCGCATTCACCATCGGGGATGCGGAGACAGCGGCCGCTTCGCTGGTGGTTACGGCAAGTTCCAGCAATACTACGGTTGTGCCCAATGGTAATATTACTCTCGGCGGATCTGGCATTAGCAGAACCATAAATATTAGTCCTGCGGCAAATCAAAGTGGCACAACGATAATTACCATAAACGTTAGTGATGGGGTGCTGAATACACAAGAGACTTTTCAAGTAGTGGTAAGTCCTGTCAATGATCCGCCAACGATAACTGCAATCGCGGATCAAACAATTGCTGAAGATGGTACAACAGGGGCGTTGAATTTTACCGTTGGCGATGTGGAGACACCGGCAGGATCGCTGACTGTTACCCGAAGTTCCAGCAATACAGCATTGGTGCCTATCGCCAACGTTGTATTGGGTGGTAGTGGAGCGGCCAGAACGGTGACGGTCACTCCGGCGCTCAACGCTTTTGGTGTCACTACTATCACCGTAACGGTAAGCGATGGTACGGCCACCTCGGAAATTAACTTTGACGTAACCGTGACAGCCGTAAATGATCCACCAACAATAACCTCCATCACCGACAGAATTATTAACGAAGATTCTCAAACGGGGACAATTCCATTTACGATCAGCGACCCTGAGAC
This sequence comes from Cyclobacteriaceae bacterium, assembly GCA_029858965.1. Taxonomy (GTDB): domain Bacteria; phylum Bacteroidota; class Bacteroidia; order Cytophagales; family Cyclobacteriaceae; genus Chryseolinea. Next base: position 8,527 of record JAOUDZ010000082.1, on the reverse strand, counting down.
TGCCGCTGCATCGTTGGTCGTGACGCGAAGTTCCTCGAATACTACGATTGTCCCTAATGGAAATGTTGTCATTGCAGGTAGCGGGGCAACGCAAACAGTAAATGTTATTCCGGCCGCAAACCAATTTGGAACAGTAACAATTACCCTGGGCGTTAGCGATGGCGTAACCACCACTACAACTACTTTTCAGGTGACTATTAATCCTGTCAATGACGCGCCGCTAATCACCAATCAGGTGCCGATTACAGTAAATGAGGTACAGCCGGTTACGTTGGCCGTGACGCAGCTTACAATTGTGGATGTTGACAATACTTACCCGGGTGATTTTACCCTTTTTGTGCTTGGTGGCCCAAACTATACTGTAACCGGCACTACCGTAACGCCTGTTCCGAACTTTAGTGGTACGCTGACTGTCCCGGTTTTTGTCAGCGATGGTGTGGCAAACAGCCCTTTTTACAACGTTCAGATTTCTGTTAATTCAACAAATGATGCACCTTTAATAACGGGACAGCAAGCGCTTACCATAAACGAGGATCAGACTATCGCGCTGGCTTTAACCAATCTTACGGTGACGGATCCGGACAATGTGTATCCAACGGATTTCACCCTCATTGTTTTGCCGGGTGCTAATTACACGTTTACGGGTACTACCGTTACACCGGCAACGAACTACAATGGGACCCTGGTAGTAAGCGTGAAAGTGAATGATGGTGCACTGGACAGTCCACCTTATAATCTTCAGATCACCATAACACCGGTCAACGATCCTCCTAGGATTACAGCCCAGTCTCCGTTAAGCACAAATGAAGATACGCCGATCACACTGGTGATTAGCAATTTTACCGTTGTAGATCCTGAACCTACCACGTATACGCTTACTGTTGCCCCGGCAGCCGGCACAAACTATACCGTATCTGGGAACACAGTGACACCAAATGCAAATTATTTCGGCAATATTTCAGTACCTGTTACGGTAAGCGATGGTTTCTTGAACAGCGTTGTCTTCAATGCACAAATCCAGATTATCCCTGTAAATGATCCTCCCGTCATTGTGGGCCAGACATCGCTGAGTACGATAGAGGACACTCCGATTACTTTGCTGCTTACCGACCTAACCGTAACAGATGTTGATAATCCAGGTTATCCCACCGGATTTACACTCAATATCCAGGCGGGAACAAACTACACCTTTTCGGGCGCTACCGTAACACCCACACTTGACTTTGTAGGTACAATTTTTGTTAACGTGAGGGTCAATGATGGCGCGAGTAACAGCACTACTTTCCCTGTTCAGATTGAGGTGACGCCTGCGTCTGATGCGCCAGTAATAACAGGACAAAATCCGGTGAGCATGGATGAAGATGCATCCAAGACTATTCAGGTTTCGGATCTTATTATAGAAGACCCGGACACGCCGATCAGCCAGCAGACACTGACTGTACTGACAGGCACCAACTATACGGTTGCGGGAAATACTGTAACGCCGGCTGCTAATTTCTTCGGAACGCTAACTGTACGCGTGAGGGTGAACGATGGCACAGCCAGCAGCAATATCTACCCCTTACAAGTGACTGTGAACCCGGTGAATGATTTGCCCAGCTTCAGCGCTATTGCCAATGTGACAATTGCGGAAGACGCACCCCTGCAATCAATGGTAATAAATAATATCTCGCCCGGTCCGATGGAAACACAACAGCTGTTGCTGACCCTTGTTTCGGACAACACAAGCCTGATCCCGCTTCCCATCGTTACACCTGCTTACAATGGAACGGCTACCATGGCAACGTTTACGTTTAAACCGGAACCCAATATGTTCGGTACAGCCACCATTACAGTAAGGGTTGTAGATACTGATTTTGGTACGTTTGAAAGGACTTTCACCATTACCGTAACACCGGTGAACGATGCCCCAACGCTGGATGCCATATCCGTAGCACCAATTGTGGAAGATGCTCCTTTACAAATCATTCCGCTGACCGGAATTTCAGCCGGTGGGGGAGCTGGTGAAAGTGCTCAGGTCCTTTCATTTATCCTGTCCACAAATAAGCCGGAATTATTTGATGTCTTTGAGGTTGTTTATACTAGCCCGCAAGGTACCGCGTCACTGCGCATACTGCTCAAGCCGAATGCAAACGGATCGGCGCAAATTACGCTGCGTTTAAGCGATGATGGGCCCGGGTCACCTGCGCCAAATGTGAATTTTGTAATCCAAACATTTACGCTGGTGATAACACCCGTCAATGATCTGCCTGTTTTTCAGTCTGTCCCGATTGAGTTAGCGGAAGCAGGCGTGCTCTATACGTATGCAATTGTAGCGACAGATGCGGATGGACAGGTGATTACCCTAACAGCACCCACGAAACCGGCTTGGATGACTTTTAAGTTGGGAACGAATGGTAAAGCTACCCTCAGCGGAACGCCTCCTGTTGGGACAACGGGAAGCGTGGATATAGTCATAATTGCCAAGGATCCTTCTGGCGAACCGGTGGAACAAAGTTATACCTTGTCCATCAACTCAAGGCCGGTGCTTTCACCTATTTCCATTACACTGAATGAAGATATTCCATACACCTTCACGCTGCAGGATTTTGCCGCCGGATTTTCAGATGCAGACGGAAACCCTTTAGACGAACTGGAAATAACTGAATTGCCTGACCGGGGTATTCTGAAACTGAACAATACCGCGGTAACCGTTGGTGATAAAATCCCGGCGTCATCAATAGCTTTACTTACCTATACCCCGCTTGCAGACTCAACAGGTATGGATACGCTGAGATGGAGTGCCGCGGATGGCTTTCAGCTGTATAGCCTGGAAGATACCTATGCGCTATTTAATGTTGTCCCATCAAACGATCCGCCCATTATCTCCGTAATCGAATCAGATTCACTCAAATATGAACTGGGAAGCGAAATTCCTGTTTTCCTAACCCCAACTTTTGATGGCTATGACCCGGATGGCGACGACCTGACAGGAGCCGAAATTGGATTCCTTCGCATAGATGCTTTTCGTTACAGTGCTGAAAACGATGTACTGCTCTTTCAGGGGACGCCGAAAATTACGGGCTCTTACGATGATGCCGCAGGCGTACTCACACTAAGTGGTAAGGCGACGGCAAAAGAATACGTCGACGCGATTCGTAGCATTAAGTACAACTATATTGATGCTAAAGAATTGCTGTTTGATCCCAGGAGCGTTTCGATTACACTAAGTGATGGCCAGAGTAAAAGCTTGCAGAAAGAAAGAATTGTAAAACTAATTTACACCTTTAAAGATCTGGATATCCCTACAGCCTTCACGCCGAATGGTGATTCCGCCAATGAAACATGGCAGATATCTGCAGCAAATGGTACGGAGCTATACAGCAACGCTGAAATAAATGTTTACAATAAGCGGGGACGGTTGCTGTTTCATACAATGGGTTTTGATACACCCTGGAACGGAGTATTCGATGGGGAGGTATTGCCCAGCGATACCTATTATTATACAATAGATTTGAAGTACAATAAGGTAAGGTATAAGGGAACCGTAACCATTTTAAGATAACGTAAATGGTAAAATTAATACAAATAGCTCTTATGTGCCTGGTCAGTCCAACTGTGATTGCTCAATTTGTACCAAACAGCAACCAGGTTTTTCAGTTTGCCCCATCTGTTAACCCAGCTTTTTCGGGAATAGAAAGATACAAAGATTTGAAAATGAGCTACCGTTATCAGTGGGCTGGATTTGGCAGCGACGCACCAAAATTTATTAATCTCTCCTATAATTTTCGGTTGAAAGAACCGCTTGATTTGACGCTTCATGCGTTACGGACTACTAGTGGGACAACAGCCCAGGAAAAAGATGACATTCCTAAAATAAAAAAGAGTATCCACGGGCTGGGATTTAACTTTTTTAATGAATCCGTTGGTCCTGTGAGCAGGCTGGGTGGGGGTGTTAATTACGCGTTCCATTACCCTTTGACGAAAACACTTCGCCTGGCGGCAGGGATAGGCGCAATGATAGACAACACCAAGATTAATTTGGATAAACTATACTTCGGGGTGAATGGCGTTAACCCTGATCCTTTTTACGAGCAGTTGGTCAACAATGGTTCGAACCACACAGAATTGAACATCAGGGCAGGTGTATTGATTTACTCTCCCAGGTATTATGTCGGGCTTTCGTATTTCCCTATTGTGTATACACCGCTGAAGACTTCAGAAATAACTGTGGACGACGCGTTTTACAAAGGTTCTGTTCAGGCAGGTGCTGCTTTTACTGTCTCCTCTACCATCCAACTTAAGCCTAGTATACTCGCCCTTTGGCAAAAGGACAATAAGTTTGCGATAGACTACAATATTAAAATGTACATTGAGCAGAAGCTCTGGTTCGGTGTTTCTTACCGCGATATTGAAAGTATGGTGGGAATTCTTGGGTTTAACTTCAATGAACTTATCGGCGCATCGTATGCTTATGAATTTTCCACGAGTGGAATGCAGCAATTTAGCGACGGAAGCCATGAACTAGTCCTTTCAGTTCGCTTGAATAATTTTAAACGACTGAGTCCGCAAACATGGTAAGATATCTCTTTTTGTCGCTCTGTGTATTCCCTTTGATGGCTGGTGCCCAGGATATGGACTTCGGATTAGTTGAGAAGCTCTCCAGCAACATTAATACTAACTGCGATGAGGTCCTGCCGCTGCTGACGCCGGATGGCAAATGGTTGTATTTTGTGCGGTCACAATGTGCTGAAAATCTGGGGGGGAGATTCACGGGAACAGACATCTGGATCAGCCGCTTTGATAGCGCCAGAATGGATTGGGGTAGAGCGGCAAATTTTGACCAGATAAACGATAGTGGGAACAGCGCTGTTATTGGAATCAGCGAAAATGGGGAGACACTTTTTATGCTCAGAACCACGTCCAACAAGCGTCCGGAGGGAATCTACACCTCGAGCAAGTTGAATTATATCTGGGACAGACCTGCACTGATGGAAGTAACAGGCTTGGAACCAGCTGAATATATGGGGGCATATGTTACACCCGACCAGACGGTTATGATTATTTCCATGAACGGGCAGGATAGCCGGGGAGGGGAAGACCTTTACATTTCTCTTAGAAGTGAAAAAGGACAATGGTCCAAGCCACTCAATATGGGATCAACAATTAATTCCCCGGGGTTTGAAATGTCTCCTTTTCTTTCAACCGATAAAAAGCGTTTATTCTTCACCAGCAGTGGGCATCCGGGGCTTGGTAACGGAGATATTTTCTACAGCGACCGCTTGTATGATTCATGGGAAATTTGGTCCGCTCCTAAAAACCTGGGAGAGAAAGTGAACTCGAAATATCTAGACGCCTATTTTTCGATGTATGGGGATACCATCGCTTATTTCTCAACCAACCGCCTGGCGCAAATGGACATCTTCAAAGTCAGAACGATGGAGCGAAAGAATGTCGTTGAGGGTGATCGTCGCGACTATATGACCGATGAAGAAATTCAGGAGATAACGGGCATTGTGCTGCAGTCGCTGCTTTATTTCGACGTCGGCGTCAGCGAATTGAATGACTATCAAAAGCAAAATCTTATAAGAATTAATAACAGCTTAGTGGATCAGAAAGAGATAAAGTTCAACATTATTGCACTCAAACCTGCTGAACGCCCCCTGGAATCGTATCAGGCACGGTTGCTGAATATTCTGGATTTCCTGAAAGAGGGTGGTATTGAGGGAAATCGAATAATTTTCAGTACGGAGCAGTCGGGAGGATCGCAGAACAAGGAAATGGTTAGGATAAGATTTTTTAAATAAAGGTTGAAGGGCAGAAAGATTTGAGCGCAATCGTTTTCATTTTTTTTCCACATCATTCGCCCTGTCTTTTGAGTATTATTTTGACTAACTTTGGCTAACATACGCACATGAAATTGTTGTCTAAATCGAAATTCTTTAACCTTAAGTGGGTGATACTGGTTTGTATTCCACTGTTCTCCGTACTGGTTGCTTTCTATTTGATTTCTCAGATGGATAAGAAGTATAAATCTGTTGCGCAAATTGCAACAGGGTTCACTACTGATGATGCTGTTAAATTAAATGACGGCCCCTCCAATCCTTTCGACATCAATACAAATTTCAACAACATCATAGAGTCGATGAACTCTGTTCCGGTATTAACACTGGTATCGTTTCGACTCATATTGCATGATCTGGAAAGTGACCAAACTTTCAGACAGTATAATCCGGCTGCTGGCGAAGGGATGCTGTCTGATGAGGAAATTATTCGATCGAAAACGCTCTTCGCAGAGCGCCTTGAAAAGTTTGGAACACTCAATCTGTTCGACCAAAATGATCAACTCCTGTACAAGATTCTGAAAGGATATTCCTACGACCACGAAACGCTTGCCAAAAATATCAAAATTCAGCGGCTTGCGGCCTCTGATTTTATTTCAATAGAATATGTTTCAGAAGATCCTTTTCTTTCTGCGCTAACGGTAAATGCATTGTGCCAGGAGTTTATTCGCTACAACAAAACACTAAAAACTGATCGTTCATCTGAATCACTGGATTTTCTGGAAAACGTAGTACGCAGCAAAAAGAAAATTCTGGATGAAAAAAATAAGGCGTTAAACGACTACAAGGTCAATAACAATGTTTACAACTACGATGCGGAAACGAAGAGCAAAATAGCCCTAATCACTGAATATGAGTTGAAAAAAGAGCGCGAGTCCTCAGATCTGAATTCGCTGAAATTATCGATAGCTTCTGTAGAGGGTATCATCCAGACAAAAAAAGCCAGCCTGGGAAAACTGAATCAACAGGAAATTGTTTCCGTAAACCAGCGCATTATTGATCTGAAAAAACAGATCAATGATCTGAACAACGAGAATGCAGAAGGCAACAGGTCGCGGATTAATCAATTGCGGGAAGAGCTTCAGCTGGAAACAAGCAGACTGGAACAAGTAAGCGCGAACAAAGTCAGCCAGGAGGAAGTGAAGCGACTGGAGAAAGACCGTGACGATTTGAAATTGAAAATTGAAATCAGTGAGGCCAATTTGTTCAACCTTGAAGAGTCTATCAGGAAGTTAAAGTCGGAAGTAGCAGGATATTCTTCAAAACAGGCTAACACGGCAGACTATGAAAGGGAAGTTGACCTGGCATCTGCTGAATATATAAACGCGCAGGACAAGTATACCGCAGCAAAAAATAAGTCACTTGTCATTGGAAGTTCCATACGTCAGATTTTAGAGGGGCAACCCAGTTACGAACCGGAGGCTACAGATACACCATTGTGGCTGGGCGTTGTGGGTGTGGGGAGTTTCTTTATAACATTAGTGATAATACTGATGGTGGAATATATGGATCCACGAATTCGTGTTTCTTCTCGCTTGCAAAAGGCAACGGGTGTCAAGAACATTGGCGCTGTAAATATCCTGGCGACCAAGGATTTCAATATGCGTGAAATTTTCAGCGATCGCAGTGCAAATAGGGAATTTGAAACCTTCTCACATTTCTTGAGAAAAATAAGATATGAAATACAAAACGCGCAGGGGAAGGTATTTCTTATCACCAGCACACAGGTAAGAGTGGGAAAAACATTCCTGATCATTAGCCTTTCCTATGCGCTTAGCCTCGTCAGCAAAAGGGTATTAATTATCGACACCAATTTCCGGCACAACTCGCTTACTAAGGCCTTGCTTCCCCAGGGAAGAGGAGCTGAAACCCGAAAACTACTTAAGAAAGCCCTTCTTTTCGAAGAAGAAGAAGATGAACTATTGCTGGAGGAAAACGTGGCATCAGCTAATGGTGACGAAGATGATGATGATGGGCTTGAAACGACGGGGAAGGGCAGCAAGCAGGGGATTATTCACAAGACCCGTTACAATGGTGTGGAAATCATTGGAAATGTTGGTGGCCGCGATTCCCCTTCTGAGATTATGGCCGGCAGGGATTTCAAAGAAATGATACACCGCCTATCGCTGCAATATGATTACGTATTAATGGAAGGTCCTGCATTAAACAACTATTCCGACTCGAAGGAATTAATTGAATATGCGGACAAGATTATTCCTGTGTTTGGTGCCGATATGGCGTTTAGCCCAATGGATAAGGAATCCATTAATTATCTGAAGTCCTTCAACGGAAAGTTAATGGGAACGGTGTTGAACAATGTTCAGCGCAAGCACCTGAAGTTCTGACTTTGGCATAAGTAAGCATTTCCATAGTCCAATCTACAATGATGAGGATTTGCCTGTACGGGACATGTTCTGCTTACAACCTGTGAGCTTTTTATAGTCAGACCGTAATCGGGGGGATTCCGCCAAAGTTATTTCAGCATTTGATAGACGGTGCGCAAGCGCGGAATGACGTGAATTTTTTGGGAATGACGTAACTTTTTAAATGCCGTCATTCCGCCACTACACGCTTCATCTGTGTGATGCGCTGTGCATGCGGAATCCCCCGGATGACGCATTAGCATCAGGGAGTATTTCCACGACTCCCTATCAAGAGGATTCGCAAATGCGGAACATGTTCTGCTGACAACCCGTGAGCTTTTT
>JAOUDZ010000187.1 GCA_029858965.1 Cyclobacteriaceae bacterium | reverse complement strand
TACATATTTACTAACCTCTTATCCATCATGGCCAATCGCTCCGTAGACGAACGCAACGTACGCAGCCTCATGCGAAATAAAGGCGGCACCTATCTTCTATCACTCCCTGTTGAATTTGTTAAACAGATGAAATGGAGGGAGAAACAAAAACTGACACTCACCATCAAAGGTAAGTCGATTATCATCCAGGACTGGAAGAAATAGTTCAATTGGATTACCCAATCAACCTGGCGGGTGCCGGGTGCGTTGCATCCAAAGACGCTACTTTGCGGCGTTTAGTGAGTGCTGCCGAACAGAAATAGCTGAATAGGAATTCAGAAGGGATTCCCTTTCTTCAAAAAGATCATATTCAAAATTCCGCTCCATTCTCATAAATAAACAGTATTTTAGCCAAACAAGCACCAAGGCATATTTTTGCAACTTACACATGCAGGTAGCATGTATTCAGAATGCCTTATGCAACATAACTTTACCAGCAATAGCAGGCCGGGCAATACATTCCCTGATTAACTGTTCTGAAATTTTGCTGCCACGATTCAATTACTTCTTTATGAAAAATATATTCATTTTACTCTTTGGAATCATTTGTAATCTAAATGCTATGTCGACCGAACCGATTAAATATAAAATAGTTGAATTTCCCTCGCAAGGAGCTACCATTCGTGGAAGACTTTATCTTCCGGAAGATAAAACCACACCATATCCCACCGTTATTATGGCGCATGGGTTTACGGCAACGATCAACGGCATGATAGCTGATAAATATGCAGAAGAATTCTGCAAGGCGGGTTTTGCCGTGTTGTTGTACGATCATCGGAATTTTGGTATCAGCGATGGTTTGCCAAGGCAGGAAATAAATAAATGGCTTCAGGCACGTGGATACGTTGATGCGATAGATTATGTATTCACGCTTCCCGCTGTTGACAAGCGTAATATCGCACTGTGGGGCGACAGTATGAGTGGTGCTGAGGTGCTTTTGGTAGGTGCTGCAGAAAACAGGGTGAAAGCAATTGTGGTCCAGGTTCCGGCCTGCGGGGAAAGTGCGCCCCCTGCTGATACAGACGGCGCATTGGGTAAATCCATGCTTGATCATTTCAAAAACGGCGATATAAAAGGAACGCCGGAAATAACTATTGGCCCTATGCCGGTCGTATCAAGCGACCAAAAGGGAACTCCTTCCCTGCTGCTGCCCGTAACCGCGTTTCGGTGGTTCATCGAATATGGGGGAAGATATAATACACTTTGGAAAAACAGTGCCACTTTCGTTAATCCAAATGCCGTAACTGCTTTTCATCCCGGCTTAATTGCCAGGCACATCAAACCGGCAGTACTCATGATGATAGCCGAAGAGGATGAAATGCCGGGTGCGAATTCTGACGTTTCGCGTTTCGTGTATTCACAGATAACATCCGAGAAAAAATTAATTGAAATGGATGGCGGGCATTTTGGACTTCTCTATTATCCGGGAGCGTTATTTGAAAAGACCAGCAAAGCGCAACGTGACTTTCTTGTGCAACATTTACAGAATTAATACCAGGCAAAAGTTTGCGGCATGGATTTTATGTCGAGAAGTCGGCAATGGTATTAAATTAGCATACTAAAACAATACGTCATTGCGAGGAACGAAGGGCAGATTGCGCGAGCGGGTGACGTGGCAATCCCCTGCAAGGAAGCAGCACCCCGAAATGCCATTCCCTCACCGAATTATAATCCCACGCCATACAAACGCAAGTGTTGAGCGTAAGCCTGACACAATCATACGGAGGAATTACTTCGCGCCAGCGCACATACAACACTTCGGCTCGCCATGTTGGAAGACTTGAGGCACTCAGTTGCAAAGAATCAAACTAAAAGGTTCCGTCATTGGGAGGAACGAAGCGTTGATTGCGCAAGCGAGTGACGTGGCAATCCCCTGCTAGGAAGCAGGACCCAGCATACTACCCACTCAGCGTAATTTTTTGGAATGCCATTGCAGCCATAGTTCTATTTGCATTAAACAAAAAATCAACCCTTGCTTCCACTGATTGGGAAGCAAGGGTTGAAATCCTAATTAATGTGTGCCCTGATTATTATTTCCTGGCTAACGCAGGAGGCGTCGGCTGGACAGATACATTTTTAATAGGTTTCAGTGTTTTCAAAAAAGCAAAAACAGCCTTGAGTTCGTCAACCGTCATATGCTTAACCGGCATCATGGACATCGGAGGCATCAGGGGCCTTGATCCGGGGAGTCCTTTACTGATGCTATTTTTAATCGCATAAATAAACTGTTCTTCTGTCCAATTTCCGATACCAGTCTCATCCGGTGTCAGGTTCGCCGAATAAGTAATTCCCCAGGGCCCAATCCAGGCTGTAAAATCCGCGGTGACCACGAGCCCCTTGGATTCCGTTTGCTTTCGATCAACGTCTGGTGCAGGTAAATTTTCAGGGTGTCCGGATAGCAGTAAGGTACTGTCATCAGCCGGGCCCATAGGTGTCATTTTCTTGGGCGTGTGGCAATCACCACAACCGGCGATGGTAACAAGATGTTCGCCCCACAGGACCTGGGTTTCATAGCCTCCAAAATTGGGCTTTTCCATTGCCTCCGCTGCTGGCAGTTCGGCCGGTTTTTTCTCCGAACATCCGTAAAGACAGATGGCAGCGAATGCCAGGCCCATAAGGGAGATAAAATAAGATTTTCTCATAATAGTTGGTTTTGATTAGATGGTTAGGTTTGATTGGAATCAAAAGCTAAGAAATCTTCAGGATACTAACAACAGAGATGTTCACAAGCCTTCCAGAAGTCCGGGCACAATTAACAGATAACTATTCGGCGAATACCAGTCAGTGACAGGCTTGACCATAAGGGTAATCTTCCGTTGTGCACCCATGAACACTATTTATCATCCGATGCGGGTACTAACCTGGCGCTAAGGTCAGGATCTTGCATGTCATTGTCGAAGGGAAACATGGGCCTGTTTATTCTTTTGTAAGGGAGGCGCTCCAGGTCCTGGTCAACGCCGCCAGGGGTCAACGCCATAATCCAGTCGGAACGCATGTCGTACAACTCCGGGACCAAATAGCCGATTTTTACCACTACGATATCGGCTTTCCGGGGATTGAGATTTAACCGCGTAAAGTCAGCTTCGTAGTGATAGGGCTTGCGCTTTTTGGTCACGATTACCTGCACGCTGCCGATTTGTACCACCACTTCGGTTTCCGCGTGTTCATCTCCCTGTACAATTGCCTTTACTATGCCGGACAATCTTAAAGGGGGTGCGAAACGCGCGTCGATGGCGGCACCGGCATAGGCCTCCACTTTTCCACCCACGCCGGCGGCCACGGCTTTTGCTACCAGGTCGGGTCCGGGGATAGAGGCATAGATAAGGGATGGTCCGTTGGCGGACTTGAATTCAGGACGGGCGAGGATTTCTTGTAGCGTCCAGGTTACATCCCCTGCTCCACCAGCTGTGGGGTTATCACCCATATCGCTGATCATGAAAGGATGTTTCTTGCTGGCCAGGGCTTTGTTCAGGCTTTCGTCCAGCGTTGCCGTTGGGGCTACAAAGGCAAACTGCGACCGCACATCCCAAAAGCTTCTGGCCAGCTGCTCGGCTATCGCTGTTACTTTTTCTTTATCGTCACCCGTTACCATTACCACAGCATGGTTGCGGGGTTCATCCGCCCAGGCATAACCGATCCAGATCGCGGCATCAATAATTCCTTCTTGCGCAGCGGCAGGTCCCACTTGCGCATATAAACTTTTTCCGGGTTCTATCCTCGTGCTGGTTTTTTCTCCCGGCAGCAATATTGGCACAGGAATCCACGCCTTGTATGCAGGCTTCCCTTTGCCGCTTTCTATTCTATAAAGCAAGTTGTCTACCGCGCGTTTTTTGGATTCTCCGGCATCTTCATGCGGCGCCATCCGGTAACAGGTAATGAGGTCTGTGTTTTGTGCGAGACGCATGGAAACATTGCCGTGTAAATCCATGGAGGTTGATATCAAAGTTTCCTTTCCCACCACCTCACGGATTCTGACGATCAGGTCACCTTCGGGATCATCCAGTCCTGCTACGCTCATGGCGCCGTGGATGTCGAAAAACAAACCATCATAGGGCTTATCTTTTTCAAGCCTTTCCAGTATCTGTTTCGCCAACGATTCGTATGCCTCGCGGGTAACGGTTCCGCCTGGGAGTGCACGTCCGATTAAGGTGGGAATCCAATTTGCGCGGTTCCGGTCTGCGGAGTCGGGTGACAGGAATGGGTAGAGGGCGAAAATATCGTCACCTGTTTTTGCGTGAAAGGCTTCTTCATCGGTTAATGCCGGGGAGAACGTGCTTGATTCTATGGCTAAACCGGCGATGGCGATGCGGGGAAGTGAATCATTTTCTGCCTGGTCACTGCGATGACTGCAGGCAAATGCGATGAAAATTAAAAGTAGACTCAAGGATAATCTTTTCATATCGTTGGCTTAAACGGTGTTGATTCCTGGAATTAAAACACTAATGTAAATACAAATTGAGGGGATTCCTTGCGGGATTCGGAAGGGCAGCATTTTGACATTGAACAAGCGTTAAGTGTTGATCTGCTGTTTTGGGGATTGCTTCACGCCTGCGCACATACCGCGCTTCGGTTCCTCGCCGATTGCGGGGCAGGCGCAATGACGTAAACTTTTGTATTGACGGTTCACGGGCAATGGAGATGCAGTGGAAGGTCTCTTACTTCAGCGTTAATGAAG
>JAOUDZ010000081.1 GCA_029858965.1 Cyclobacteriaceae bacterium | reverse complement strand
AAGTCCTTGCTAAATCGTTCGTCAAGACGACTCCCTTAAACGGCAAAGTGGCCAATCCAATAGTGCCTACCGAATTGTAATTGCTCCTGGTAATGCGCCGACATAAAATCGGCTTTCACCGTTAGGTCAAGTCAATGTTGCTTGGCTATTACCCTTGTAGAATGTTGCTTTTGATGCCTCTTTGTATCTTAAACTAAATTGCCTTATAAACTACAATAACACACAGTTAATGAGTTAATTACTTTTATTATAAGCTATCTAACTTTAATACCTCAACAAGAATTAGGCGGCCCGCGCATAATTGGCATTTTCGGCTGAAAACAATCTAGCGCATCCATGTTCAAGGCCTGGATCGTCCACTCAGTACCATTCTGATTGCGAATGATTGCGCTCAATTGAATCTCACACGATAACCTTTGATGCATTTCTGCCTGACAAAAGTCATATCGCAGTATAAGCTAAGTCATATAAGCTTCAGCTTATAGTAAGTTACTTAAGCCCCTGCAAAGACGGAAGAATCAAAATTCGCCTGCGATCTAAAAATGGAAAGTTATCAGTTGCTTACATTCTTTATCACTGCCGCTGTTTTAGTAGGAGGTGCCATCGGTTTCTCTTATTTCGCTGCGCCGAAAACCCCCGGACTGGTTAAGTCGGAACCGTATGAATGTGGTATCCCCACAGAAGGCCCCACCTGGATTCAGTTTCATGTTGGGTATTACCTGTTTGCCATCATTTATCTCATTTTCGATGTTGAAACTGTATTCATCTATCCCTGGGCAGTTGTAATGCGTGAAATGGGACTCACCGCATTTATTGAAATTGTAATCTTCTTCACCATTCTAGGTTTAGGGTTATTATATGCCTGGCAGAAAAAAGCATTAATATGGGAGTAGACATCAAATCCATACCGTACGAAGACTTCAATGACAATGAAACGCTGGAGGAACTCAGAAGATCCGGAAGTCCTGTACTGGTTTCAACGCTCGACTCAATAATTAATTGGGGTCGTTCCAATTCAGTTTGGCCACTAACATTTGCGACAAGTTGTTGCGGCATAGAAATGATGGCAGCCGGTGCACCGCGTCATGACTTTGCACGGTTTGGTATTGAGGTGTACCGCGCCAGCCCTCGTCAGGCAGATGTCATTGTAGTCGCGGGTACCATTGTCCGGAAAATGGCACCAGTACTGAAGCGCCTGTATGACCAGATGGCTGACCCCAAATATGTTATTGCGATGGGTGCCTGCGCCGTGTCCGGCGGTCCATTCTACTACAACTCATATTCCGTGATTCGGGGCGTCGATCAGGTAATCCCTGTTGACGTCTTCATTCCGGGATGTCCTCCCCGGCCAGAGGCTTTGTTGTACGGCGTGATGCAACTCCAACGGAAGATCCAGGTGCAGACACTCCTAAACAAAGAAGGGCAGAACCTGAATCCTAATCCACCGGAAATAGACACTTCAACTGAAGATAAATCAAGATACATTCATCCTACTGAAAATCAACCCGCTATTCCTCCAGAAGAATGCAAACCGAGCAATTAACAACCTTGATCACTTCGTGGGTCCCCAGTCAACAACCGGGGGTCAGCAAGCAGTATCCGGAGTTCATTCTCCCAGCCGACCAGGTGCATTTCGTTGCGCAGTCACTAAAAGCGCATCCGGAAACGAAAATGGATTACCTATTCTGCCTCACGGCTAATGACCGGAAAGATGGATTCCATGTAGTCTATCATCTTACGTCTACTGTTTACCATCACGTGGTAGTATTGAAGGTAATCCTTCCAGACAAAGAAAATCCATCGGTGCCTACTGTAAGTGACATCTGGCGATCGGCAGAATATTTTGAGCGTGAAGTATATGATCTATTCGGCATTCGTTTTGAAAATCATCCTGACTTGCGCAGGCTGTTTCTAGAGGATGATTGGGTAGGTTTTCCACTGCGCAAAGACTATAAAGATTCTTTCACCCTTGAGCGCTGACCTATGGAAGAAACATTGATGGATATCGAACTGAAAGAAAAAGAGGAGTACATCATCAATATGGGTCCGCAGCATCCATCCACGCATGGTGTGCTGCGTTTCGAGCTTTGCTTATTGGGCGAGCAAGTGAAGTACGTTATCCCCCACTGCGGTTATATACATCGTGGTATTGAGAAAATGTGTGAGCATCTCACCTATCCACAATTGGTGCACCTCACCGACCGAATGGATTACCTCTCAGCGCACATTAACAATGAGGCCGTTGCCCTCTGTGTAGAAAAATCCATGAATGTGGAAGTCAGCGACCGGGTTAAATACATACGAACGATTCTTTCAGAACTTACGCGAATCGCTTCGCATCAGCTGTGGTGGTCAGCCTTTGGTATGGACCTTGGTGCACTCACTACTTTTTTTTATGGGTTGCGCGATCGGGAAAAAATACTGGACATCTTTGAAGAATCAACAGGGTCAAGGCTTACGCAAAGCTTCATTACCCCTGGAGGCTTGATGGGCGATGTGCACCCCAACTTCCAGAAACGTGTTGCGGAGTTCATTAAGTACTTCCGCAAGAAGCTTCCTGAATACGATCAACTGCTTACCGGTAATGTCATCTTCCGCGAACGCACAAAAGGCATTGGCATCATGAGCAAAGAAGATGCAATTGACTACGGTGTTACAGGCCCCAGTGGCCGTGGCTCTGGTTTCCATTGCGATATACGCAAGATTGAACCCTACAGTGCTTATCCATTCGTAGAAGTCAACGAGGTGACACTTACTGAAGGAGACACCTATGCCCGTTACCTGGTTCGCATCAAGGAAATGTGGGAGTCACTTAATATACTCGAACAACTGGTCGACAACGTGCCGGCAGGTCCAATTATGCTGGAGTTGAAAGCGATCAAAGCTCCAAAAGGAGAGTATTATCAGCGCGTGGAAACTGCTCGTGGAGAACTAGGCGTCTACATTGTAAGCGACGGCGGTCCGTCGCCGGCACGGATGAAGTTCAGAAGTCCCAATTTTTCGAACCTCTTTATTATCAATAAGCTGGCGGCCGGGCACAAGATTGCAGACCTCGTTGCCATTAGTGGTTCACTGGATTTAGTAATACCGGATATAGACCGATAAAGTTATGTACGACTTCGCCCCCCTTATTGATTCGATTACCAGCTACCTGAACACAAATTTTTCTCCGTTCTGGGCCGGGCTCCTTGCTATGGTGATGTTGGGATTAGTACTCCTGCTAATTTATGCCGTACTGGGTTTGTATCTCGTTTATGCCGAGCGAAAGATTTGTGCACGTATGCAAAACCGAATGGGACCTAATCGCGTAGGCCCTATGGGCTTGTTCCAAACCATTGCTGACCTTATTAAGCTTTTGCTGAAAGAATTGATATTCATTAGAAATGCTGATAATTTTCTTTTCAACATCGCTCCCTTCATCGTGATCGTGGCGTCGATCATGGCTATTGGATCAATACCATTTGGTAAGGGACTGCAGGCAATCGATTTGAATATCGGGGTACTTTATATTCTGGCCATCTCCTCCATGGGCGTGATCGGCATTTTGATTGCAGGATGGGCCAGTAACAGTAAGTATTCCGTTATTGGTGCCATGCGCAGCGGCGCGCAGGTGATCAGTTACGAATTATCTGTAGGGCTTGCCCTGCTCTGTATCATTACCTACGCAGGCACCATGCAATTCTCAGAAATCATCGCTTCGCAACAAAATGGCTGGTGGATTTTCAAAGGACACTTGCCAGCTATGATAGCGTTTGCGGTTTATCTCGTAGCGGGAACTGCGGAAACCAACCGCGGCCCTTTCGATCTAGCCGAGGCTGAGTCAGAATTAACCGCTGGTTTTCATACAGAATATTCAGGAATAAAGTTTGCATTTTTCTTCCTGGCCGAATACATGAACATGTTCATTATTGCGGCGGTAGCTACCACTCTATTTCTGGGTGGTTGGCTTCCATTTCATTTGTTCCAATGGCAGGGATTTAACCAGGTCATGGATTTCATTCCACCTGTATTCTGGTTCTTCGGCAAAACTGCCTTTGTCATTTACCTGATGATGTGGTTTAAATGGACTTTCCCTCGTCTGAGGATCGATCAGTTGCTGGCACTCGAATGGAAATATTTATTGCCGATCAACCTCATGAATCTGATTTTGATTTCATTTTTAACACTTATGCAATGGCATTTCTGAAGACGATAAGAGAAGTTGGAAAATACTTTCATGATATCTACAGTGGGGTAGCCTCATTGATGCGCGGTATGAAAGTGACAGGCTCCTACTTTACCAGGCCAGGGTCCATCGTAACACAACGGTACCCGGAGAATCGCGATACCCTTAAGATGTTCGATAATTTTAAGGGAGAGCTGATGCTCATCCACGATGAAAACAATCTGCACTCCTGCAATGTATGCAATACCTGCGCCCGGAAATGTCCCAACGGATCAATTGAGATAATCTATAAGAAGGTCGAGGGCGCAGATGGACGCAGCAAGAAGATACTGGATAAATACGTCTATCACCTGGACACTTGCTCTTTCTGTGGTTTGTGCGTACCTGCCTGTGATGAATTAGCACTCAAGTTTGATCAGAAGTTCGAACACGCTGTTTTCGATAAACGTAAACTTACCAAGGTGCTCAATAAACCTGGGTCATCTTCTAAAACCACAAATGAATGACAGGGCCTAAAATTATTTTCTTTATTCTGTCTGGCGCTATCGTCGTGTTTTCTATTCTGTCCATTTCCAGCAGGAGAATTTTAAGGGCAGCTATTTTCCTGCTTTTTGTGCTCGTAGCGATGGCAGGCCTGTATTACATGATGAACTTTCAATTTCTTGCGGCGGTACAACTTATTCTATATGCGGGCGGTATAGTGGTACTGATCATATTTTCGATTCTATTAACCAGTCAGATCGACAGCAAACTTGATCTTCCCAAAAAAGGCCACCTACTATCCGGGGCCATTACTGCCATCGGGGGAATAATGCTGTCCGCGATGACCATTCTTCAATTTACTTTTCAGCCAGCACGGCTCGCCCCTGTCGACACCGACATGCGCAGCATAGGGCTTCAGTTGCTGGATACAGGCGTGCATGGCTATGCGTTACCCTTTGAAGTAATCAGCATCCTCCTGCTGGCCGCACTAGTCGGATCAATTTTTATTGCGCAAAAAAACAAAACATGAACCTGCAAGCTGAAATTCCACTTGATTACATGATCGTTCTCAGCACGATCGTATTCTTTGTCGGGCTGATGGGCGTAATCATCCGCAGAAATCTGATCACAATGCTCATGGGGATTGAACTCATGCTGAATGCGGTGAATATCAATTTTGTAGCTTTCAACCATTACCTGTTTCCGCATCGGCTAGAAGGTCACTTTTTCGCACTCATCGTGATGGCCATTGCGGCTGCAGAAGCCGCCATAGCCATAGCCCTGATAATAAACATTTACCGGCAGTTCGCTACCGTAAGTGTGGATGATGTGGATGAACTGAAATACTAAAGTTATGGACTTCTCCTATACAATACTGATTTTGCTGCTTCCCGTTGCCCTCTTCTTTATCATTGGTTTGCTGGGTAGTAAGATGAATCCCAAGGTTTCCGGAATGATCGGCACTTCAGGACTGTTCATCATTACATTGCTTTCATATGTTACTGCATTCAATTACTTCACACATCGGACTGGCGAAGTCTTTCAATCCATAGAAGTCTTTCAATTCGTTTGGCTTCCATTCACGGACAGGCTCGTTATTCACCTGGGTATTCTGTTGGACCCGCTATCTGTGATGATGCTGGTGGTGATCACCACGGTGTCCCTTATGGTTCATATTTACAGCCTCGGTTATATGAAAGGTGAAGTGGGTTTTGCCCGTTACTATGCCTTTCTTTCCTTCTTCACTTTTTCGATGCTGGGTTTAGTAGTCGCCACCAACATTTTCCAGATGTACATTTTTTGGGAGCTGGTGGGCGTGTCTTCATACCTGCTTATCGGTTTTTACTATGAGCGGCCTTCTGCGGTGGCAGCAGCAAAGAAGGCTTTCATTGTTACACGTTTTGCCGATCTTGGCTTTTTGATTGGCATTCTGCTCCTCTCCTTTTATACCAACACCTTTGACTTTATAGCACTAACAGATTTAAATGGCCCGGCCATAGCACAATCCAGCGGCGTTGTCTTCCTGGGAATGTCAGTTACTACATGGGCCATGCTGCTGATCTTCATGGGCGGTGCCGGAAAATCCGCGATGTTCCCCCTTCACATATGGTTACCAGATGCGATGGAAGGCCCAACACCAGTGTCTGCTTTAATCCATGCTGCCACCATGGTGGTAGCCGGTGTTTACCTCGTAGCCCGTCTTTTTCCGATTTACCATTTCTCCGCGCCCGGCGCACTGGAAGTCATCGCTTATATTGGGAGCTTCACCTCTTTATTCGCCGCTGTCATTGCGTGTACCCAGCTCGATATTAAACGGGTCCTGGCGTACTCCACCCTCTCACAAATTGGATATATGATGGTTGCACTGGGCGTATCCGGTTACGGAAGTGAAGCCGGGTTAGGGTACATGGCTTCTCTTTTCCACTTGTTTACGCACGCTTTCTTCAAAGCCCTTCTATTTCTTGGTGCTGGCTCAGTTATTCATGCTGTACACAGCAACCTCATGACAGAGATGGGTGGTTTGAGAAAACACATGCCGATAACCCACATCACGTTCCTGGTTGCTTGTCTTACTATTTCGGGGATTCCACCACTTTCCGGATTTTTCAGCAAAGATGAAATACTGGTGGCTGCCTTTGAGCATCACAAGCTCATCTTTGCCGTACAGTGGATCGTAGCCGGCATCACGGCTTTCTATATGTTTCGCCTGTACTTTACTATTTTCTGGAACAGCAACCCACAATACAACCATGTACCCCATGAGTCACCGCCTACGATGACCATCCCGCTGGTAATCCTCGCCCTGGCATCCGTCTTTTCAGGCTTTGTTCCTTTCCATGATCTGGTGACCAGCGACGGCCGCGCACTAATTACTGAATTTCATTGGATCGTTGCCATTCCCTCTGTATTGGTGGGGATGGTGGGGATTAGTTTTGCAGCGGTTCTCTATTATAAGAAAAATTCCAAACCGGAAACTGTCGCTAAGGGCCTGAAGGCTTTTTATACGATGGCGTACCAAAAATTCTACATCGATGAAGTGTACTTGTTTGTGACCCATAAAGTGATTTTTCAATTCATATCGCGCCCCATAGCCTGGTTCGACCGCCACATAGTAGACGGCGCGATGAATTTGATCGGAAACACTACCGTATTCTTTTCAGGATCGATCAAAAAGATGCAATCCGGGCAAATGCAAGAATACATATGGTATTTCACCTCTGGCGTGCTGCTGCTTACCTTATTAATCTTCTACTTAAACTAGCGAAAGTTCATGAACCCACTGTTGTTTTTACTGATCATACCCCTGCTTACCATCGTGGGCATAGCTATGGTAAACGATCTTGCAAAAGTGCGCTGGGTGTCGGCCATCGGCATGAGTGCTCAATTGCTAATATCTTTTGTGCTGCTCTACCTATTTTATCAGCAAAGAAGCTCTGGCAACACCGATGATATGTTATTTGTTTCCACTGCTACCTGGTACGAATCCTTCAACATACAACTTAAATTTGGGGTAGATGGTATTTCTATCTCGATGATTCTGCTCACGTCTATAGTAACCTTTTCGGGGATGTTCGTATCGTGGCAAGTCGAATTTCTCAGAAAAGAGTTTTTTATTTCACTCATCATCCTTGCCGGTGGCGTGTTTGGTTTTTTTATCTCACTGGACCTCTTCACCATGTTTCTATTCTACGAGATGGCTGTCATACCAATGTATTTACTTATTGGTATCTGGGGTAGCGGACCGAAAGAATATTCAGCGATGAAATTAACGCTTATGCTCATGGGAGGATCGGCTTTATTGCTTGTGGGATTATTGGGTATTTATTTCAACTCAGCGCCAGAGGGTGGCAAGCTTACCTTCGATTTGACCGAAATAGCAAAAGTTCACATTCCTCTTTCGGCTCAGCTTTTTTTCTTTCCGTTCACCTTCATAGGCTTTGGCGTGCTCGGTGCATTGTTTCCTTTCCACACATGGTCTCCCGATGGACATGCCTCTGCGCCTACCGCGGTTTCGATGTTGCATGCTGGTGTGCTGATGAAACTTGGTGGTTATGGGTGTTTTCGAGTAGCCATGTATTTACTTCCAGAAGCCGCTCATTCACTCGCCTGGATATTCATCATTCTCACTACCATTAGTGTCGTGTATGGTGCCTTTGGCGCCATTTGGCAAAAAGACCTAAAATACATCAATGCTTATTCCTCGGTTAGTCACTGCGGATTAGTTCTATTTGCCCTGCTGATGATGAACGAAACAGCTACAACGGGCGCGATTCTGCAAATGATTTCTCATGGTCTGATGACTGCACTCTTCTTTGCGTTGATCGGCATGATCTATGGCCGGACACATACCAGAATGATCAACGAGATGGGTGGTTTGATGAAAGTTATCCCATTTCTTTCCGTAGTCTATGTAATTGCTGGTTTAGCTTCGCTGGGTCTACCTGGATTGAGTGGCTTTGTGGCCGAGATGACCATTTTTGTAGGATCGTTTCAGCATACAGATACTTTCCATCGGGTAGCAACAATTTTAGCATGTTCATCGATTGTAATCACTGCTGTTTATATTCTGAGGGTAGTAGGTATTCTGTTGCTGGGTCCAATCAAAAACAACCATTACCTGGAATTACAGGATGCACAATGGTTTGAAAAGTTAAGTGGCGTTACACTGGTGGTTTCCATTGCCATTATTGGTATGTCACCATTTTGGTTGTCGAGCCTGATTCGTGAGCCCCTTAACCAGATGATAAACCATTTAACAAATTAATGTCATGAACTGGCACACCTTATCAATTATGCGTCTGGAAGTCCTGCTCACACTGCTGGTCTTATGGGAACTCGTAGCGGATTTATCGGTAAAGGAAAACAAGCAATTGGTTGTTAACCTTACAATTTTATTTTTTGGTATTATCACGCTATCAGGATTTATTCCTTCAGCAAACGCCACGTTGTTTGGGAGCATGTATATCAGCGATGAGCTTAGGTTCCTTCTGAAAAATATCCTCAACCTTTCTACCCTGATTATACTGATGCAATCAACTGGATGGCTCAAAAAACCTGAAAACCTGTCGAAGACGGGGGCTTTTTATCTACTGATTTTTTCAACGCTTATTGGAATGGATTTCATGATCTCGGCAGGCGATTTTCTTATGCTCTACCTCGGGCTTGAGTTAGCCACCCTACCCCTTACGATATTGGCTGCTTTTGACAAAAAAGTAAGGCGTTCGGCTGAAGCCGGCATTAAGTTGATGATGTCCTCAGCTGTTTCTTCAGCCGTAATGCTATTTGGACTTTCACTAATCTATGGCGTGTATGGAACGCTCCATTTTTCTGAGATTGCATTACTCAGGGATACCAGCACCTTGTCCGTTCTTGCGTTAGTCTTTTTTATGGCGGGTTTTGGTTTTTAACTTTCATTGGTTCCGTTCCATTTGTGGACAGCAGATGTATACGAAGGTTCTCCGATGCCAATCACTTCCTATTTTTCTGTTGTCTCTAAAGGCGCGGCGCTGTTCACCCTTATGCTAGTACTATTTCGTGTATTTGCCGACCAACCTCGCGTGTGGATTCTGACCGCCTACAGTTTATCCATTACTACTATGGTGGTTGGTAACTTGTTTGCTTTGCGTCAGCAGAACCTGAAACGGTTCATGGCATTTTCATCCATAACACAAGCCGGATTTATGATGCTGGGTTTTGTGAACAGCGAAGTATTGGGGATGAGTACAATCATTTACTTCATGCTTATCTATTCCCTCTCTAACCTTGCCGTCTTTGGCGTGTTGTCGATTGTGTGCAATGCAACCAACAAAGAACGCATGGATGATTTCAACGGTTTTTATACTACCAACCCACGCCTTAGTCTTGTGCTTTTACTGGCATTATTCTCGCTGGCAGGCATTCCGCCAGTGGCCGGATTCTTTGGGAAATTTTTCCTGTTCACGGCGGCAGCAGCCCAAGGTATGTATATACTGGTTTTTATCGCTGTATTGAATGCTACGGTTTCACTCTATTATTACCTATTGGTGGTGAAAGCCATGTTCATCAATAAAAATGAATCGCCAATCCCTACTTTATCGGTTTCAGGATACGAAAAAATTGCTTTGTCCATTTGCGTCCTGGGCATTGTGATGATTGGCTTTCTAAGCACAGTCTACAACTACGTGCTGCACGTGTCTGGATAAGTTTTTATATCAAGGAATCAAAATAAATAAGTCAATTTTCAACCTAGATGAGCGATTGAATCTGTCGTACTTCACCCACAATCCCCTATATATTAGTCATATTACATCATGACTTTAATCATTTTATGGAACAGGGGAATTCGGTAGATATACTGTGCAATTTAACAGCAGCAAAATGAGTAAACTTGTCGAACATCTGGAGGAAGTAACGGTCAGATTTGCCGGAGACTCTGGAGATGGGATGCAATTAATAGGGACGCAGTTCTCTGATACGTCAGGCTTTGCGGGCAATGAGGTCAACACCTTCCCGGATTATCCATCGGAGATACGTGCGCCGGAAGGTACACTATACGGCGTCAGCGCTTTTCAGGTTCACTTTGGCACTAAGAACATACGCACTTCAGGTGATTTCGTTGATTTACTGGTCGCTATGAATGCAGCCAGCTTAAAAGTCAACCTGGCACATGTGCGCGAGCAAGGCATCATCATCGTGAACAAGGACGGCTTTGATGCGCGTAATTTAAAACTGGCATCCTATTCAAGCAATCCTTTGGAAGATGGTAGCCTGGCCAACTATCATGTTTTTCCCATTGATATGGCTGTAGAACTGAAGAAGGCTTTCATTGAGGTGGAGATTCCTTCAAAACTTGTTCAGAAAACACGAAACATCTTTGCGCTGGGTATAACCTACTGGCTCTTCAACCGGCCATTGGAGCCAACAGTATCTTGGATAAATAAAAAGTTTAAAGGTAAAGAGGATGTAATCCTGGCAAATGTACATTCACTGCAAGCCGGTTGGAATTATGCTGAAAAGAATCCGGATTTCAGAAAGCAATATATTATTGACAAGTCAAATTTGCTTCCGGGCAAATACCGGAGCATTACAGGCAACCAGGCAGTTGCTTTGGGATTGGTGGTAGCCGCCACGAAGGCACACCTTCCGCTCTTTCTCGGTTCTTACCCGATCACTCCTGCTACGGACATTCTGCATGCCCTTTCCGGTTATAAACAATACGGCGTTAAACACTTGCAGGCGGAAGACGAAATCGCCGCCATTGCCAGTGCTATTGGGGCTGCGTTTGGCGGAAGCCTGGCTGCGACAACCACCAGCGGACCGGGCCTATCATTAAAAACGGAAGCGATGGGGTTGGCTATCATGACCGAATTGCCCTTGATTATTATTGATGTGCAGCGTGCGGGACCTTCCACCGGCTTACCTACTAAAACAGAGCAAAGCGATTTAATGCAAGCTATGTACGGCAGGCACGGAGAGGCACCAATGCCAGTGCTGGCTGCAGCCAGTTCGGCCGATTGTTTTTCCATGACCCTTGAAGCAGCCCGCATTGCATTAAAGTATATGACGCCGGTTATTCTGCTTACCGACGGCTATATCGGCCAGGCTTCTGAGCCCTGGCGTATTCCTGACACAGATAAGTTACCCGACATTGCACCGACCTTTGCTACAGATCCATCAAACTTTAAGCCGTACCTGCGGAACCCGGAAACGCTTGGCCGCATGTGGGCAATACCTGGGATGCAGGGGATGGAACACCGCATTGGAGGATTGGAAAAAGAAGATGGAACTGGTGCTGTGAGCACCGACCCTTTGAACCATCAGAAGATGGTGGAACTGCGCCAGAAAAAAGTGGATGATATCGCTAAAGATATTCCCGACCTCGAAGTGATAGGAGATGCTGAGGGCGATTTGCTACTCCTGACCTGGGGCAGTACATACGGTGCTGCCAAAATAGCCGTTGAGCACCTGCATGCGCAAGGACATAATGTATCTTTCGCGCATTTGCGTTACCTGAACCCATTTCCCAAAAACCTGGCTGAGGTACTTCACAAGTTTGATCGCGTGGTGATACCGGAATTGAATTTGGGGCAATTAAAGAATTTAATTCAGGCTAAATATCTGAAACGCGTTATCGGTATTAATAAAGTGCAGGGAAAACCTTTCAAGTCGGTGGAGCTGGAAGAAAAGATTTCCGTATTGCTCACGATGAAGAACCTCAAGAAGTGGCATGCGCACGCATCAGAGTTAGATATTCCAAATGATCTCTAAAAAGAAAATATCATGAAGACTATAATAGATGAAATCCTGGATAAACCGCACGGCGGAGAAAGTCACTATACCGCCAAGGATTTCAAGCCGGAAGTAGATGTCCGTTGGTGTGCAGGCTGTGGAGCGATATCCGTTTTATCGCCAGCTCAACGCCTTATGCCCGAGTTGGGCATACCGAAAGAAAAGATTGTTTTCATTTCCGGCATCGGATGTTCAGGCCGCTTTCCGTATTACATGGATACATACGGCTTCCATGGTATTCATGGCCGGGCTTTACCTATTGCCAGCGGTTTAAAGATCGCTCGCCCAGACCTTAGCGTTTGGGTTGTAACAGGAGATGGCGACAACATGAGCATCGGTGGTAATCATTTTATTCATGCATGCCGCCGAAATGTGGATATGAACGTTCTTATGTTCAACAATGAAGTTTACAGCCTTACGAAAGGCCAGTACTCTCCTACTTCTCACCGGGGTCAAATTACAAAATCTTCACCGCTTGGTGTGTTAGATGATCCGTTTAATCCAGTGGCTTTGGCATTGGGAGCAAGTGCGACCTTTGTTGCACGCGGTCATGATAAAGACCGTCAGCAGTTGCAGGAGCTTTTGCTTAAAGCACATCAACATCAAGGGTTTTCTTTTGTGGAAATTTACACCAATTGCAGAATTTTTAATGATGGTGCTTTCGATTTATACACCAACGCAGATACGCGAGACAACCACACGATTTTCCTGGAGCATGGGAAGCCACTGGTATTTGGCAAAACTAAAAACAAGGGCATTATTCTGGATGGCTACACGCCACGTGTTGTAAACCTGGATCAGGGTGAGCATTCAATAGATGATCTACTTATCCACAACGAAAAAGACAGCACCCTGGCCTTTATTTTGGCAAACATGACGTACAATGAGGATTTGCCACGGCCGATGGGCGTTCTGCAAAATTTAGAGCGGAGCTCATACGACGACCGTGTCGTGAAACAGATTCAAGATGAAGTAGAAGCCAAAGGTATTGGCAACCTTGAGAGTTTACTATTGGGCAGCAGCTACTGGGAGATATAAGGCAAGTGCATCAATATTCTTGGCTCTTAAAGGCTTTGCGGACGCTTACGTTTATCGGGGCTACCAATCTTCATGCGGATGTCAACGGCCTAAACCAATCAATTAATCGGATGAAACCCTGACTCCTTTTCGCTTTCGTACGGGCTGCACCTCAAGCATGTGAAGGCTAGTTGACAGCAGGTCACCCATGGTATTGCTATTGAGAAAACGATCATCTTCATACAAATTTGATAATTCAGCGCGGAGTTGGTGCACATTTTCTTCCGTAGAGAGGACCTCCTTTTTCATAGCAGACAACAGAACGGGCAACAAGCCGGCCGCTGCATGAACCCTGGTTAATAGGCGGGTTCGTTCTTCTTTCTGGTACTGAAGCTCAAGAACTGACGACATGCTCTTGAATCCTAAATTAATTATGGGGTTATTTTCTTTGAAGTACTGGGGCATGTATATCTTAAGGCTACCCTCATAGCAATGCTGGTCAAAGTCAATGGCGCGTAATCGGAAGTACAATTCATCAAAATCCGGGATAACTTCAACCAAAAAATTGTCGTTGCGCATGTCCCCCATTAGCTGGACCAAACTTCTTTCATTAAACTTTACAAATTCCTTCGCGACGCGTAGCGGATTGAAGTCTTGCCTTGTCAAAAAGTCCTTTATGAATGTATCACCAGGTATTCCTTGAATATGTTCTTCGATAATCGTTGATTCCTTAACCAGGTAATTGATCTTGTTTGGAGAGAGCATGTGCTCTAATTCCATCCCATAAATCCTTGACATGTCGGCCTGCTTCACATAGAAGTAGTCAAACAGGTCATTAAGTCGATTGACAATGCGGACACGCACGGGATGCGTATTCGCATAAAGGCAATAATCCACCCTGTCAATGTACAAGTGATCCATAATGCCTACATCACCGCCCACTTTCAGCTGCGCGTATACCTTGCGCAGACAGTCGTGGATAAATTCTCTATCCGTCTGGTTGTATATGAGCGTCTCCCAAAGTGTATCGTTCCCCTTCTTGTCGAACAGGGCCACAGAGCTGTTGTAGTGGAGCAGATCATGATAGGATATAGGAACATCAATCTCACGCCCAGTGAGCATGAGATATCCGCGCAAGGCTTTACTTACCGGATAAGTTTGTTTCTTAAACCGGATGTTGGCCATTTCCTTTACTTAAACTCTTCCTTTAGCTGAGCCACCCATTTTTCGATTCGACCATCTGTCAAATCTTTCTGGTTGTCTTCGTCAATTGCGAGTCCGAGAAAATTTCCATTGACTACACCCTTTGAAGCATCAAAGTTATAGCCATCCGTTGGCCATGCTCCTACAAAAGTAGCGCCCTTATCCTTAATGCGATCATAAATGATACCCAAAGCATCTTGAAATGTGTCGGGATATCCGTCGGCATCGCCCAAGCCGAGAAAGCTCACCCGCTTGCCTGCGTAGTCAACTTGTTCAATTTCATCAATAAAACTGTCCCAATCCTCCTGAAGTTGACCTATCTCCCAGGTTGGGCAAGCCAATATTAAGTTTGGGTAAGGCTCCATATCTTCTGCTGAAGATGAGTTGACGTTGTGTAATACCACGTCAGGTTCACCACCCAGCAATTGTTGCAATTGGTTGACGACGCGTTCTGTGTTACCTTCGGTAGAGCCGAAGAAGATTCCAATCTTTGCCATAGTTGTAATACTTAGTTGTTTATTTAAGTTTAAATTTCTTCATGGTGTCTTGGGGGAAGTTCTCCGCGTTTAGGATGATATTGCATAAATACATCCGCCTTCATCAGGATATCCACATACTGTGCCCGTTTGTAAGCAAAAGGATCGGATAGGTTTTCCTTCGAAAGTATACCCCTGAACGATTCAAGTGATGAATAGTTATTCTTTTTCATCCAACGCTCCAATTCTTCCAGCATCGTAGTAATTTGATGGATACCTCGCTTATAGATGCAACTCACCACCTGGACGGCATCCGCCCCTGCCAGTAGCATCTTTACTACGTCTTTACCTGAAAGTATTCCTGTATTCGCGACAATACTGCCATGGATTTTTTTATGTAATAGCCCAGCGTAGCGTATAGCCAGGCGATTGTCATTCTCGCTGCTAAAATTGTAAGGATAAAAATGCTCGATTTTATCAACATCTATGTCTGGTTGAAACAGGCGGTTAAACAAAACAAAACCGTTGCTCCCTGCAGCATCCATTTGGCTGATCAGTCTCAGCGTACTGGAATAAAAGGGACTCAGCTTCACAAATACAGGGATTTTTATGGCTTTCCGCACTTTCTTCAATGTTTCAATTTGTTTGGATTCTATTGTGGCACTTTCCGTATCAAAGTCGTTTTCATGGGCATAGAAATTCAATTCAAGTGCATCAATCCCGGTGGATTCCATTTCTTGCGCGAATTGCACCCACATATCATCGTGAACGCAATTCAAACTACCGATCAATGGAATGTCGATGGTATTCCTGGCCTCTTTGAGGTTAAGCAAATGTTCCGCCGGACCTGCGTGCTTAACAGGGGGGAAAAATGAATCATGCTCGGCATCCCAACCCTGGTATGCCTCCATCTTCTGCTCAATAGAAAAAGACTCTAACTCAATTTGCTCTTCAAAGAGTGATTTGTAAACAATAGCCGCCGCGCCGGCCTCTTGCAGCTTGATGAGGTTTGCGGTATCCGTAACAATATTACTGGATCCTACGATGATAGGATTTTTCAGTGATAAGCCACCATAATTAGTCGACAGATTGATGCTCATAATTGTCTAGTTTAATTTTCCGACAGGTGTTTAATATCCTTGAATCGTTGTTCATTGTCTTTTACAGCCAGTTTTGAAAGCCTTTTGGCCTCTTCCGGATTCGTGAGGTTTAGGGTCTTATAACGAATCTCTTCTTCAATATAGTTTTCAAATCCTGTGTCGATGCCATCAGCGTCCCAGCTGAAAGGGTTCTGATCCTGTTTGCGCAGATCAGGATTGAATCTATACATTGGCCAATATCCACACTTAGTCGCTTTCTCTGATTGCTTCTTGGTCAGACGCATATCATAACCGTGGGCGATGCAAGGCGAATATGCGATGATGATAGAAGGACCATCGTGCTTTTCTGCTTCCACGAAAGCCAGCGCAGTCTTCTCGCGATCCATGCCCATGTTTACAGAGGCTACATATGCGTTGGAATAGCTTGTCATCATCAAGCCCAGGTTTTTCTTGCTGAGCTTCTTACCATCCGACGCAAATTTAGCCACGGCACCACGGGGTGTTGATTTGGAAGCCTGCCCTCCTGTATTCGAATACACTTCCGTATCCATTACCAGGACATTAACGTTACGGCTGGAAGCCATCACGTGATCAAGCCCACCAAAGCCGATGTCGTAGGCCCAGCCATCCCCGCCGAAAATCCAGATACTCTTATCAACAAAATAATCCTGTAGTTCGATCACTTTGTCCAGAACCACATTGCCTTCAACTCCCTTTTTCTCATCGGCCAGCAGTTGCTTTACATGATCCGCATGTGCCTTTGCTTCATCGTTTACTTCGTCGAATATGGCCAGGCTCTTTTGAAGCGCTGCCCTAAGTTCTTCATTGATGGCACTGGCAAGTAGGGATGCAACATTCGTTTTTAGTTGTCTGCGGTTGGCGTCAACAGCCAGACGCATACCCAAACCAAATTCTGCATTGTCTTCGAACAAAGAATTAGCCCAGGCGGGGCCTTTTCCATTTTTGTCTTTTGTATAAGGTGTCAATGGGAATGTTCCACCATAGATGGATGTACAACCCGTGGCATTCGCAATAATCATTCGGTCTCCATACAACTGGGTTACCAGATGAATGTAAGGGACTTCTCCGCATCCAGAACAGCTTGGCGGGTATTCCATGTAGGGTTCAGTGATGTGGGGTTCTTTTACAAATGGAAGCTTATCAATCCATATGGCAGGATTTCCCGGTACACCGCGATACTCCAACCGCTTGGTGCCGGTAGGCACGGCCCCGTTAACAGGCATGTGCGAAACAGGTATGCTGTCACCCTTAAGGCGCAAGATCGGATCAATAATATTGTCAGCAAACCAACCGGACCCTGCTGGCACAACGGCGGCTATCTCTGCATATTTTTCTGACTCCTCCGGAACAGGAACAGCGACCACCGCAGCAGCTGAAGCGTCGATAGCCTTCATGTTCATCTCTATGATTTCAGGCCCTTTGCGCGCAAATTGTTTCTGCACATACTTCTTGATAAGCCCTATCGCTTCACTTTCCGGAAGCACGCCTGATACTTTGAAGAAGGCTGTCTGCATCACTGAGCTTATTCGGCCGCCCAATCCAACGCTCTTGGCAATTTTAGAGGCGTCAATTGCATAGACGCTGATCTTCTTCTTCCTTATCGTCTCCTGCATATCTTTGGTGAAGAGCCGGAAAATATTTTCCGGCTTCTGGCTGGAATTGATCAGGAAGGTTCCTCCCTTGGTAATCCCTTCGAGGATGTCGTATTGGCCAATGTATTGCGCCCGGTGCAAGGCCACAAAGTCTACCTTGTTTAACAGGTATTCAGACTGAATCCGCTCTTTGCCAAATCGCAGGTGTGAAATTGTCCATCCACCGGACTTGTTGGAATCGTATTGAAAATAACCCTGAACAAAAAGGTCGGTGCTCTCACCAATGATCTTGATCGCATTCTTGTTGGCACTCACCGTTCCGTCTGAGCCATATCCCCAGAACTTACAACGTACGATACCAGCTTGTTCCGTATCTATATCCGCCTTAACAGTAATGGATGTGTGGGTTACATCATCATTAATGCCAACAGTAAAATTATGCCTTCCGTCATTCTCAAGATGATCGTAAACAGCCTTTACCATAGCCGGTGTAAACTCTTTCGATGACAATCCGTAACGACCTCCAATAATACGAATGCCTGGTCGCTGGCCCGCCAGCGCGGCCACCACGTCCAGGTACAGGGGCTCTCCTACAGAACCAGGTTCCTTTGTGCGATCCAGTACAGCAATCTTTTTTACAGACTTCGGAATGGCACTTACAAAATCCTCTAAGGCAAATGGTCTGTAAAGCCTGAGCTTCAAAACACCAACTTTTTCACCCTTCTTATTCAGATATGCGATGGTCTCCTCTATCGTTTCAGTTGAAGAGCCAATAGCAATAATAATTTTTTCTGCATCTGCAGCGCCGATATACTCATAAAGCTTGTAGTGACGACCGGTTTTTTCGCCATACACTTTCATGTACTTTTTGATGATTGAAGGGCATGCTTCATAATACTTGTTAACCGTTTCTCTGCCCTGGAAATACACATCAGGATTTTGCGCGCCTACTTTGCAAACCGGAGCTTCCGGTATTAAGGCCAGTGCCCGAAATTCTTCTACGAATTTCATATCCAGCATGCCCCGCATCTCTTCGTATGTGATGGGTATAATTTTCTGAATAGAATGGGAAGTTCTGAATCCGTCAAAAAAATGAAGGAAAGGAATTTTGGATTCCAGCGTGGCCAGATGTGCAATCACAGCCATATCCTGCGCTTCCTGAACGTTGGAGGAGGCAAGCATAGCAAAACCCGTTCCACGCGTCGCCATCACATCAGAGTGATCTCCGAAAATAGAAAGCGCCTGACAGGCCAACGACCGTGCAGAAACGTGAAACACCACCGGCTGAAGTTCCCCGGCCATCTTGAACATCGTTGGAATCATCAGCATCAAACCTTGCGATGCAGTAAAGGTGGTAGCCATAGCCCCTCCGGAAACCGCACCATGTATTGCGCCGGCTGCTCCGCCCTCGGATTGCATTTGCATCACATCTACCTTCTCGCCGAAGATATT
>JAOUDZ010000186.1 GCA_029858965.1 Cyclobacteriaceae bacterium | reverse complement strand
TACCTCCTTTTGCCACCGTAAATATTTTCCCGTCGGCGATTTCAAAAT
This sequence comes from Cyclobacteriaceae bacterium, assembly GCA_029858965.1. Taxonomy (GTDB): domain Bacteria; phylum Bacteroidota; class Bacteroidia; order Cytophagales; family Cyclobacteriaceae; genus Chryseolinea. The sequence goes on along the minus strand of JAOUDZ010000186.1, from coordinate 4,787 downwards.
CTTTGATTTCCGATACATTCTTTTTGATGGGTATTTCAAAAGATTCAACCCACTCGTTTTTATAATCATCCAGGATAACGAGCCTGAAACTTACGATTTCAATACTATCGGCTGGCAACAGAAACGTAAAGGGTGTTTGGCCCATTTGAATTGCATTTGCTGCAATATTGCCGAACGAGGATTTGCCTTGTTTTATGTTGGCGCTATTTGTTTTGGCGTACAACGTCGCTGTAATATTTTTTCCTTCTGAAAGTCCTTTGTTGAGTAATTTTATGGAGAGTGCCACATCTTTCTGGTGCGTCGCCCAGTTCGTGTTTTGAATCTCAACCTCAGCAATGCTGAGGTTTGGCTTATCTGCTTTTTTGTTGATGCCAATTTCATGTGAACTGCCATTTAGTGCAATAATCAATCTCCCCTGATCGTCACTTTGCAATGTATACTGAAGCGTTTTTACACTTCTGGTATCAACATCGTTGATGGTATACTTAGCATTTTTTCCATAAACGGCAGGTGTTGTTACGGATAGCTGCACAAACGGCAGCAGTTCACCGTCGGGTAGAAACTCCCTGACAGAACACCGGAATCCTCTTTTGTCAACGTTTTCCAGCATCGTAAACCCCGGAACATTGCGATCGGAGCGCACCTGGTAATCCCAAACCGAAAAGTTCGGGTAAACATCAATATGGTTCCATTGTGACGGCCTGGGCGGGGGATTCTCAAATGTTTTCAGTAGAAAGCTGAACATATCGCCTAATCCGCAAGTGGAATGTTCTGCATCATAGATTCTCCATTCGTAGTTGTCAGTAACCTGGTCCCAGACCCTGTTCAGATCCCTATGGTAACCACGGATGAAATCCTTGTCACCATAGTGAAGACGGAGATTCATACCTGCATAATTTTTATACATATCCATGTGGCGGTATTCAACGGGAAAATCTTTTGGGCCCACTACGAATTCAGGCGAACCGCAAAAATTACCCGCTGCGGAAAGCAGGTGAGGGTATTTCCCCCCAATCCAGAAAGTCATGAAACCGCCCATAGAAAGACCAGATATTGCCCTGTGTTCCCGATCAGCGATTGTGTTGTAATGACTGTCAATATAGTCAACCAGTTCAGGAAAGTAGAGTGGGAACTGCCGATAGGTTTCTACCGGGCCAACGTTGTATGGCCGCACGTAGTATTTTTCATGCGGGCTGCGGTTATAACCATCAGTTTTTACAACGATTACATCATGCGTACTGACAAAATTGGCAATATTGTCTCCCTTGTTTTCATTGCCCTTATCGAAATCCGCATAGCTGTCGCTGCTCCCGAAGTAGCGCTGCGACCAGCCGTGGTAAAAGTAAATTACCGGATATTTTTTCTGAGGATTGTCAAAATAAGAGGGGGGGAGAAATACCCGATAATGTCTTATCTCACCAAATACAATACTGTAATGTGCGGCATCAATTACGGTTGCATCCTGGGCAAGAACGCCGTAGGAGGAGATTGAAAAAAGGAAAAGGCCCAGTGCTATGGATATTGACTTCATATTTTTTTTTATCCGTTTAATGATGGGAGCTTTTTTAATTTCGTAATGTCCATTTAAGATACGAAAAATTCAGCGTAGTAAATTTGGGGTTCCGTAAATGCTTTCTGGCATTTTGCCATGGCCATTTGCAACGATCTCATTTATCGAATAAAACCCGGCAGTTCCGCAAAATAGCGCGCTTGATCTTTCTCCAGCAGGTAATCCTTGATGGCCCACACCATAGCCTTGTATGCAGCAAAGAATTCGCGATTGAAATTGATAAGGGTGGAAATATCCACTTCCGTCAACTGTGGGTTCGCTTCCAGCTGGTATAGTTGTTCGAGTTCTTTCCCGTATCCTTCTTTTACACGATTGTACAGGATGACCATTTCTTCAAAAACGGATGCGTTTGATTTTCGGGCAAGGCAAGCCGCCAGTACATTATGAAAATCTTCTACCTGGCGCTGTGTTTTTTTGTAGACCTGGTACTTTGTGTTGCTGGATGAATTCCTGAATTGATCAATATCACCGTGCGAATCTTTGATACTTTTGGCTGAAAACATGCTGTTGCGAACTGCAGAAATGATTTGCTCTGCTCTTTCGCGCTCCGTATTGTTTAACAATTCTTTATTCATTGTAATGTAATAGGAGTGAATTTCTCCATGTAACATCTTGAGGTAATCATATTTCGCTGAAAAGCTCTTTTCCGCATATTCTACCGGCGGATATCCTGTAATGTTAAAGGCATGCAGCAGGTAATCCAGTGTACAAAGTATGAGCCGTCTCGCTTCCTTGTCCAAGGCTTCCAGGGCCAAATCACCCTCGTTCGCGGGTACCAGTTTTATGTATCGCACTACGGACTCGTCATGCTTGAAGCGCTGCAGCAAAAATTTCTCGAAGTAGCTGAGGAAGGGGAAGAACAGGAATATGCCGAAAAAATTAATGAAACTCTGAAAAAACACAAGCGCGAGTAATGGGCTATCAGGATTGATGATTTGAACGAGCAATCGGTTGATGGGTTGCAAAGCCAGTAAGACTATTGCAAGCACTACGGCATTGTAAATGAAGTTTCCCAGTGCTACCCGTTTCTTTGCAGATATCCCATGCGTTGATGCAATCAGAAGTTTTATGGTAGTACCCAGTTCAGAGCCCAACACAATTGCGGTTGCGGAAAAGAGGCCTATGGCATTGACATGCAGTGCACTCAGTGTGATCGCCACTGTGGCCGAACTCGACTGGATTATTGTTGTCAGGACGAAACCTACCAGTACAAAAAGGATGGGTGGAAAATCCTGCAATTCAGAAAAATTGAATTGAAGCGCCATCTCACCAAAGCTGAGCTTCATAAAATCAAGCCCTACAAACAAGGCGCCGAAGCCGAATAGGAATTTACTCCAGTTGCCGGCTTTGCCACTTTTGACAAATGCCATAGCAATGCCGGCCAGGCCTACAAGGGGCAATGAAAAGAATTCAATGTTAAATGAAAATCCAAGCAAAGCCACGATCCAACTGCTCAGTGTTGTACCGATGTTGGCTCCGAGGATGATGGCCAGGGCGTTTCGCATCGTAAGCACGCCGGCGCCGACAAATGCCAATACCATCAGATTAACCACTGAACTGCTCTGTAAGACGGCGGTAACAATTGCACCACCTGCTATCGCCTTGAATTTGTTGCTGGTTTGATTGCGCAGAAATAATTTGAATGAACGGCCGGCCAATCTACGGAGTGCATCTTCGACGAAATTCATGCCCAGTAGAAAAAAGCCGATACCGGCAAGCATTTTTGCGATGGCTAAATAAAGGGGCATTGATTCAGATATTAACGTTAATGGAATTTGGCCTTAACAAAGTTGAAAGCAGGATTTATTGGTTGGGTCTGGTCGCCAAATCGTGTATTCTCCCTTGTGTTGATTTCTACTCAATGTTTGTTTAGCTTTTATTTTCTTAAGTTTTGCGCTATGGCAATATTCTTTTTCCTGTTCCCGGAATGTTTTATTCCTTGGCCTTCAGTTAAAGGTTGTTCAGTAAACACAGTTTTCATGCAACCATTATCACGCCAGTCAGGTGACTTTTGTCATGTTTTTGAGGCATTCTTATATCCGCATCCTGCTGTGAAAACAGGTTATAATATTTACTTTTTTTCTTGCGCGGAATGTGTGACTTCCAGGGTTACCAGACGGGCAATCATAATCACCGGGTATAATAAGCCGATCATTCCTTCGAAGATTACCAGCGATTTTGCTAACGATCCCGTGGGTATCATATCACCAAAGCCGAGCGTGGTCATCGTCACGAAACTAAAATAGAGGAACTGTGAGAATAAATCATCATAGACCTGAGAGCCGTGTGTTGCCGAAAAAGATCCGGGGAGCAGCGACTCAATAAGGGTATAGAGCATAGCCCATACTATACCTATAATCATGAAGACTACGATTGATCCCTGAATGCGATAGAAATTCACCGGACCATCTTTAAAAATATGTTGCAGAACCATGCGGCCCAGCAACATCAGGAATACAATACCAAATACATATCCCACGAGTTCCACCCATCTCACGACGATAAAAAATGAGAAAATGCGAAATACGCTGGCCAATACGGCGTTGGCAATAAAGAAAAGTTGCTTTTTCCATCGGGTGAGCACAGAAAAAACTCCGGCAAGAATAATCAGGTTGAATAGTACTTCGCTAATGAGAAAACCCCACCAAGTGTGGGCAGCGCCGGCGATAGGAATCCACACAAACAGAGAAATCGACATGTAAACCAGAAGCGCCTTGAGACTTCGCTCATGGTTCCAGAAATCATGGTTTTGTTTGAGCAGGGTGTGCAAAACAAATCTTTTGGATTAAAGGTAATGCAGGGGCACTTGATTGGGTATGACATTTGTCATGCGGCGCAAGTGATTAATCAATGAAACAAGGAACTCGAGCGGAATTGATGTTGTTGCCGAAGTCAACGTTGCTGCAGAGAAAGCGATTGCGTTGCGCAATACCGTAATTGCCAATCAATAGCTTTCTGATCGCAGTTAGGATATTTAAGCGTTGTGTTTTACAAGATTGGTGCAGTTTCTATTGCTTCACTTTGCCCGTCAATACATTCGCTTTGTTGTTGATGGGGTTGCCAGCGGATCGGCGGAACGAGACAACCTGCCCGACATGCCATAAACAATCTGCAATAGGGCCGTTGATTTGATTCCAGAATGGATATTCCGACGTCGTATCTCCACGTTTAAAAACCATTTTATATTCTTTCAAGTCCTCGTCTGAACTTGTGCGCA
>JAOUDZ010000185.1 GCA_029858965.1 Cyclobacteriaceae bacterium | reverse complement strand
ATGATGGCACAAAAATTTGCAGAAGGTAAAAATGAAGCCTCAAAACTCTATGTGTCGCTGCTCGATATTGCGAATGACTCTACCGGGAATGACGAACGCGCTGAAGTATGGGCTAAAATGCATGCGCTCTCCAATGGACCGTTCATTCACTTAAGATATGCTTCTTCCAGAAATGATATAGCTGAAACAATTCAGGAACTTGACAAATTGGACTCGTTCATGAGCAGCATTGGCGGAAACACCGCTGCAATTCATAACCTCAAAGGATACATGTTGAAGGCACAGGGTGATCTTGCGGGGGGAACTGCGGAAATAGAAAAATACGTTGAACTATATCCGGATGGATACAATCCTTTGGACTCCAGGGCTGAATTCTATCTGTTTGCAGGAGACACGCTGAAGGCAATTGAATACTACAAGAAAACAGTGGAACGATTTCCTTTTGCAATCTCTGCAAGATATACTTTGAACGATCTAGACAAGCATTGATTAACCATTATCAAAGCGTCCCGGTTAATTTAGCCGGGGCGCTTTTATTGATTCAACAAACTGCTCAAAAATCAATTTTAAAAACTATTGTATTAGTGGCGTAAAAGAAGACTATAAATATCTCGCCGTTGATTACTTTAAGCAGCCTTTGGCCGCAGGGAAAAACCAGACCAATATCCGGCAATACTCAATCCGGAAACAATGTGCCAAACGCCCCACCAGGCTGCAATGAATGCCATCCCACCAAGTGGGAGATCAGGCGAGAAAATCCTGGGGTTAAACAATAGCGCTAACGCTAATCCGGAATTTTGAATACCCGTTTCGATGGAAATTGTTCTGCAATTCCTGGGTGCCAACCTAAACGCAGCCGCTGCATAATACCCCGTTACCAGGGCGAGCATATTGTGAATGAGTACCAAAACAAAAATATACTGAATGTGCGCCACGAATGGTTCATAATTTTTTGCAAAAATAATCACAATCATGGCGGTGAATGCAAGAATTGAAAATCGTTTGATGGGTATTAATATTTTAGACGTAATCACAGGGAGCTTTCGATTGAAAAGAAACCCAAGCATCAATGGAATTCCCAATATCAACAGGATAGTGACGAACACGTCAACCGGATCTACTGCGATGGGCCTCAATAGGGCTGAAGGGTTTCCCATCGCATAAAACTTCACGAACAAATTTCCCCAAAAAGCAAAGTTGAATGGCGTCAGTATTAAACCACCTATACTTGAGCATGCAGTAAGACTAACCGATAAGGCAACATTACCCCGGGCCAATGAACTGATAAAGTTGGAAATATTCCCGCCGGGACACGAAGCAACCAATATCATCCCAAGCCCCACCGTAGGCGTAATGAAACTTTTCATCGAGATGGCAATAAGAAAGGTGAGCAGCGGCATGAGCAAGAACTGACTCAATATGCCTACCAGGACGGGGCGCGGTTCCTGATACAGACTTTTAAAGTCATTTGGTTTTAGCTCCAGGGCTACGCCAAACATAATAATAGCGATTGTGAGGTTAAGCAAGACTTTGCTGTCATCTGAAAAGTTCAGGCGAACTTCATCGATCTTCATTAAGGATTCCAACATCTGGCTACGAATTATTTATCTTTTTTTTGATCAACAGGATACCGGTATAACAGTGTAGTTTTAAATACCATACCGTCTTTGAAATCTGTATTGAGCTGTGTCCGTTCATCCCCTATCTTAATGACTGAGATGGCAAATTTCAATTTATCATCAATGGCATAGGTTCTGTAATGCCGACCAATGGAATGCCCGATCATGGCCATAATATTTATTCTTCCGTAATTCCATCCCAGGTACGTACCAAGTTCATTATTCGCTTTTGTCAAATACTCATCCGTTCCGCCGGCAGATCCATTCAAATGAAAACTTTTTTGAAATCCGGAAAATTTGAACCCAACCCTGAATGTTTTCGCCAGGGCGTAATTGATGTCCAGCGAGATTGGTAATACTATGTTCGTTTCCCATCTATTTGTTTTGTAGTAGACACCAAAGAGTGGGACAAGGAATGGTCCGGATAGCTCTGTATTGTAATAAGCACCAAATTTATAATTGAGGTTAGCACGCTTTGTCATTTTGAAAATGGAAACCAATCCGAATTGAAAGTCATTGCTGCCGAACGATTCCAAATCCGAAGAAATTTTAGGAAGGAGGATATAGGTAGCGGACCACTTTTCTGAATAGGTCTGATTCAATCCGAGTTTCAAGTTCAAGGTATACAAGGAGACCTCATCTTCACCTGGATAAGCCGTGACTTTGACATTTTCAAAAAGAAATCCGCTAACCAAAGTGCTTTTCTCCGAAAGGACAATCGGAAGATTTGTATCGACTACCCATTCCTGTACATCGGAACTACCAGCCTCATCCTTAAAATCATTTCCCTTGCTAAGAGAATAATCTACCCGAATTAAATCCACATAGTTCTGCGCATTCACCGAAAAAAACAATGAAGGCACAACCGCGACCAGGATCGTAAGAATGCATCTATCACATGAAACCACGTACCTGTACATTTTCGAATCTAGCTAATTACCTGTTTAAAGCAAAATCCATTATAGATGGGTGGTGAAAGGTCTGCTTTGGCACTTGGCTAACTGGCAACCTTCTTTAACATTAAATTACTGCCGGACGACATTTTAAGGCAAAATTACTCTTGTAGGACACCAATTTAGTATCTTTATAAAAGAAAGGAAATCCGATAATCCATTTCCTACCACGTTGTAAATTGCAGTCCAATGATTCTCACTGAAGTCCCCCCAACGCTACCGCTTTTAAGAAGAGAAGTTGAAAGAATCTTTAAACTTCAAAAAGCTAACCAGCAGAAAATTGCCAATTCCACGGCCCGTGATCGAAAGCAAAAGTTAGATCTTTTGCACCAGGCGGTTTTAAAATATCGTGATGATATCAGATCCGCATTGCATAAAGATTTCAAAAAGCATCCGAGCGAGGTGGATATTGCGGAAATTTTCCCGGTAACTTCAGATATCAAGCATACACAAGCACATTTGTCAAAATGGATGCGCCCGAAAAAGGTGGCAACACCCATGGCTCAACTGGGCTCAAGCTCCTATATTCACTATGAACCCAAGGGTGTGGTGTTAATTATCTCCACATGGAATTTTCCCGTGAACATCACGTTCGGACCTTTGGTTTCGGCCATTGCTGCAGGCAACTGTGTAATTATGAAACCTTCAGAACATACGCCGCATGCTTCGGCAATAATGAAAAAAATAATAGATGAATTATTTGATGAAGCGGAAGTTGCCCTGATTGAAGGCGATGTTGATGTTTCCACGGAACTACTAAAGTTGCCTTTCAATCATATATTTTTCACAGGAGCCCCTGAGATTGGCAAAGTTATCATGAAAGCAGCAGCAGAACATTTGGCTTCTGTTACGCTTGAGCTAGGCGGCAAATCGCCTACCATTGTGGATAACACCGCAAATCTTAAAGATGCTGCGCACCGCATCACCTTTGGAAAGTGGATGAATAACGGACAAGTCTGCATAGCACCCGATCATGTATTTGTTGATGCTGCCATTGCAGATGAATTTTTGGATAACTTAAAAACTTCCATTAGATCATTTTATGGAGCAGAGGCCGCTGGGTCCGGTTCCTATAATCGGATTGTGAATCAAAATCATTTTAAAAGAATAGTGGGATATTTTGAAGACGCGCTGTCAAAAGGTGCAAAGATTGAATACGGTGGTAAAACAGATGCGTCACAGGATTATTTCGGACCAACGATCATGTCTAATATTCCCAAAAATTCAGATCTGTCAGAAAAAGAGATTTTTGGCCCTATTTTACCCTTTTACACCTACACGGATTTGCAGGAAGTGATTGACAATATCAATACAAAAGAAAAACCGCTGGCACTCTATATATATAGCAACAGCACAAAAAATATAAAACGCATTATCAACAATACCCGTGCCGGTGGAACGTGTGTAAATCAGTGCGGAATTCACTTTTTCAATAATTATCTACCCTTTGGCGGATCAAATAACAGTGGAATAGGAAAAGGTAACGGGTTCTTCGGTTTTGAGGCATTCTCAAATGCACGAGCAGTATTAAGACAATGGTCACCAATGAGCGGCCTGGATTTTATGACACCACCTTACACCGATTTTAAGCAAAAGCTTATTGATTTTACGATCAAGTGGTTTTAATCTATGCCTCGTGCGTGTTGGCGAGGCCTTGCAAACATAAATAAGCTTCATGCAGGGTTTGTCTTTCCCGTAGAATGTTGAAATAATGAGGTATATCATGGTTTCATGTTGGCAGAAATGTTACTTTAATAATCAAATAGGTAAGGCTACACGTGACGGCCAAATGACATCCATATTTGCATGAATTCCACTTCCCAAACAGATAAGCCGACCAAAAGCCCCACTATACTGGATTTCTTTTTACAGCATGAAGCTCAGACCCCGGAATCAATATTCCTCAAACAACCGACCAAAAACGGGTGGGATCAATATACCTGGCGCGAGGCAGGAAAAGAGTCCAGAAAGATTCTGGCATCGATGCAAAAACTAGGTCTGCGAAAAGGTGACCGGGTTGCCATTCTTTCGCAAAATTGCGCAGCATGGGTTATGTGTGATATCGCCATCATGATGGGTGGCTTTATTTCAGTACCGTTATACGCTAATGTGAACGCGACAACCATGCAGGACATCCTGAACCATTCGGAAGCACGCTTGCTGTTTGCCGGCAAGCTTCATCCGCAGGACTGGGAAAATCAGCGGGCCGCAATTCCATCCGGAGTTATTACAGTAGGTATGCAGGGTTATGAAAAGGAATCGGTTACATCATGGGATCAATT
>JAOUDZ010000079.1 GCA_029858965.1 Cyclobacteriaceae bacterium | reverse complement strand
TATAGCGAACCGATACGTTCTTGGCCAAAATGGTGATTCCGCGCTCACGCTCCAGGTCGTTGCTATCCATAATGAGCTCGCCGGGGTGCTCATGGTCCTTGAAAAGGTGCCCGGCATGTAAAAGTTTATCTACCAGGGTCGTTTTACCATGGTCAACGTGTGCAATAATTGCAATGTTTCTTATCTTATTAACGTCCATAAATCGCTGAAATACTTCTATTTTCTTGAATCAAGCCGCAAAGATAAGACTTTTAATTGGCTATTGCTTAACCCGATACAAAGGTTTGATGGACAGGGAAGGTTCAGAAAGTCTCACTGGGGGCGTAACCAAATCAATGCCAAAGGGAATTCTCAAATCCTCTGTCTTTGGCCCCCTTTATTTGTAGATTATCTGAATAGCGTACGCTTTCTTTTGTTGGCCCAGGCAAGTCCAAAATACTAACCTGCTTAACTATTGATAACAGAATTATTTTGGAAGTGGTTCTCAGAAAAGTGGGTTAATAGTAATTCCTTCTGTAACCCCATGCAGCTATACATGAATTTTACCTTCCCGATAAGTAGTTGTAATGTGACGTGATAATGACCCATGGGGGTCGTGGCGTAAACATTATCGGATTTTGGTTTTGCCGCATAAACCAAAGATTAAGGGTGGATTTAGTTTTCTACGTCATATTGATAGTGCCCTCGTCTACAAAAAATCATTCCTCACTACGCGTACTTTGATACCGAAACTGAAAAAACAAAGCGGTCAATATTCAACTAAAATTCTTAAGAAATGAAAGTCACAAGTCCATACGTCATATTGTGGCTCATCAGCGCTACGCTGGTTCAAGCGCAACAATTCAAATCGGCCGATGTAAAAGATATTGGGCTGTTCCCTCCAACAGAACAATTATAGAAACACCATGAATATTTCCGGCATCTGGAAATTTAGAAAAGATGCCGATGGCTCCGGTGAATCGCAAAAATGGTTTGATGGTTTACGCGAAAGCGAGGCCCGCCCATTATCTACGATCTGTGTGGGCAAAGGAATGATAGATCTTAAAAATGCAATTTGTGCATGTTGATGCCTTGAAGTCATCCGTGAAAAAAGCTTTTTCACCTGGTGAAACGTAAAAATGTGCCCATGGGCAAATCCTTTCCTTGTTCTGAGCTAAGCATGAATTCGCCATACGCTGGTTCTTTAATATCAAAATAAGACTTTGCCACATTCAAGCCTACAATAGCAGACAGCCCGATGGCATACATGCTCAGTACGAAAAAACTGTTTTTCGTTTCCAGCAACGCGCTGGTCATGCCGATGAGTTCGTCAAGTTGTTCCTGGAGGGTCCATTTCTCGCCTTCAGGACCTCGCCCATACGGTGGTGGGTCCATGATAATTCCATTGTACTTTTTACCGCGCTTCACCTCTCGCCGCACAAACTTGAAAGCATCTTCGTAGACCCAGCGGGTATCTTTGATATTATTAAGTTCCATATTGTGGCTTGCCCAGTTTAATCCAGGTCGCGAAGCATCACAATGTACAACATCAGCATTTGCTGAGCGGGCCACAACCGAAGCCGCACCGGTATAAGCAAAAAGATTCAGGACCTTGGGTTTTTGAATATCCCAGCCTGTAATAGTATCATAAATAAAATTCCAATTGCTTCCCTGTTCCGGGAAAATGCCTACATGCCCAAACCCCGTAAGCGCAAGCCGAAGCGTTATGTTTAGCGCATTATACTTGTACTGAACATTCCAGCTATCAGGCATCGCAGGACTTTTGGACCAGCCACCTTTAATGTCATCTGTGAATCGGAATTTATCAGTTTGTTCGCGAACGAATTTCGCATGGGCGCGAACTTTCCATTCCCGCTCATGCAACGATCTCTTCCAAATAGCCTGAGGCTCAGGTCGAATGAGGATATATTCTCCGAATCGTTCCAGTTTTTCGAAATTACCAGAGTCGATTAACGCGTAATCTTGCCAGGAAGATGGGTACAACAGTTTAAGGCTCAATGTTCTTCATTCAATGTTTGCAGACTTAAAGTTAGAAGAAACTTAGATTTGAATAACTTTAATGATTAAACCTGATTCATAAGGGATGCATCCACTTATTACCAGTCACCAAAATGCCAAGATAAAGCACATCCTATTGCTGGAAAAGGCCAGGGAGCGAAAACGTCAAAATGTGTTCATTATTGAAGGCCTTAAAGAACTTTCATTAGCGGTAGAAAGTGAATACAAGATAAACAGCGTATTTTTCAGTCCTGAAATCATACCGGCAGCAACTGTTCAAGCCATAGTGAAAGATGAGAATCTGCTTTTGCCTGTGCGGCGAACTGTATTTGAAAAAATAGCATATCGCGACAGTACAGGGGGAATAATTGCTATTGCCGAGCAAAAAAAGCATGTACTGGAGAACATTCGGTTGCACAAAAACCCACTCCTGCTAATTCTGGAAGCCGTAGAGAAACCTGGGAACCTCGGTGCTATTCTCCGCACTGCTGATGCCGCCGGGGTAGATGCCGTTATTATTTGCGATCCCCAGACTGATTTCTACAATCCGAATGTGATAAGATCCAGCGTAGGCTGTGTCTTTACTACACAAATCGCCTCTGCTACTTCAGAAGAAACAATAGATTGGCTCAAGAAAAACGATATCCAATGCCTTGCTACGCACTTGGGTGCCTCAAAACCTTACCATGAAATTGATTTTCGCAAACCCTGTGCCATCGTTTTGGGTACTGAATCCACAGGATTATCAAAAGTTTGGGTAGCCATGGCATCCGCAACAATCATTATTCCGATGCAAGGGAAGATTGACTCATTGAATGTGTCAACTGCGGCAGCCATAATCGTTTTCGAGGCCAACCGACAACGCGGGTTTGCGAAGCGATAAGAAAATTCCTGACTTACGTAATGTACCTCAATAAGATCCGATGCAATTTCCTGGTTGGCAAATTCCAGATACTTTACTCATCTCTCAGCGAAGTAGCCGGATTAGCGGACGCTGCGCGAACTACATTGTACCCAACCGTCATCAACGTAATGATGAAAGCAAGACATGCCGAAATGATAAAGGTTGGCCATTCTCCAGACAATTCAATGCGGTAAGCGAAATTCTGCAACCAGCTTTCTGTAAAGTACCAGGCCGCCGGGAAAGATAGTAGCATGCCAATACCAACCAACAGGAAGAATTCCCTTGCAATGAGAATGACCAGGCCATATACACCAGCACCCATGACTTTCCGAACCCCTATCTCCTTGGTTCGCTGCTCCGTTGTAAAGGCAGATAGACCCAACAAACCCAGACAGGCAATCAAGATTGTAAGCCCGGAAAACGCCGTGAAGATCTGACTGCGTTTTTCATCTGCTTTATATTGAGAATTAAAATCCTGGTCGAGGAAGTTATATTCGAATATACTGTTGGGAAATGTCTCTTTCCATCCATTTTCCACCGCTGCCAACGACTGGCGCACATCTCCCTCGGTGGTACGGACAAAAACAAAATTTTGATTATCATCCAGCACGATCATCAAGGGTTCGATAGCGTCATAGAGTGAATTTTGATGATAATCTTTTACTACGCCAACCACTCTTTTCTCAATAGCTGAGCCCTGAGGATCTCCACCCAGAAAAATAAACTTTTTACCAAGCGGATTTTCCCACGCCATTCGCTTGACCATAGATTCATTTACCAGTACCGCATATGTTGTGTCTGAAGCAACATCACGGGAGAAGTCCCTGCCTTGAACGATCTCCATCCCCAGGGTCTTTACGAAATCAAAATCCGCATTGAATAAATCGACCCCACGATCCGTAAGCTTTCCTTCATTGTCTTCCACCTTCAGAAGTAGTTTTCCAATTCCCTGACCTGGTGAGGAATTCGCCATGCCTACATTCACAACCGCTGAACTTTGTTTCAATCGTTCTTTCAGAACATTCGATTTCTCCTGCAGTTCGCGTTCACTCAAGTCGAGACGTATGACTTGCGCTTTATCAAAACCCAAATCCTTATTTCTTATAAACTGAAGCTGGTCAAATACGATTAATGTTGAAATAAGCATGAAAATGGAAATAGAGAACTGGGCAATCACCAAAGCTTTACGGAAGATTACACTTCCTCCCCTTGCGGCAAGTTTTCCTTTCAGAACATTCACGGGGTTAAATCCCGAAAGATAAAATGCCGGGTAACTCCCTCCTACCACACCAATAAAGAGGATTATCCCCACCAAACTAAACAGTACTTCAGGGTGTAGTAAATACGAAAACGGAAGCGCTTTATTGGCCAGTGTATTGAACCCGGGCAACAACGCATAAATCAATACCAAACTGACAATAAGTGCGATGCATGCGATAACCAATGATTCTGCGACAAATTGCAGTATCAATTGTCTACGCCTCGAACCCATGACTTTGCGTATACCCACTTCTTTGGACCGGTTAGCAGACCTGGCTGTTGCCAAATTCATATAGTTGATACAGGCAATTATGAGCATAAATGCCGCAACCGCTCCGAAAACATAGATATACGAAATATCTCCCCCCGCTTCAGCTTCATCCTGAATTTTGGAATGCAAATGGATATCTGTAATCTTCTGCAACTCATAGTTAATCTTAATTCCGTACTGCTCGAAAATTGGATTTACCTTCTGTTTAATAACTGAATCCAAACTGGCATACATCTTGGAAAGATCGTACGCTTCCGGGAGCTGGATGTAAGTAGATACACCAAAATTGCCCCAACTTCCCTGGAATCCAGGTCGTGTATTTCTGGAAATCAAAGCATCAAATCGAAAGTGAGAATTTAAGGGTACATCTCGTATCACGCCTGTGATCTTAAATTCCTCTCCCTTTGGATTTTGTAAAGATTGTCCTAACGCAGCTTGTGCATTGGCAAAATACTTTATTGCAGTCTTTTCTGTAAGGACCAGCGAGAAGGGATTATCCAAAGCCGTGGAAACATCACCAACTAAAAAGTCATAGCTGAACATATCAAATACAGTAGAATCGGCTAAATAGAAGTCCTCTTCGTAAAACTGCTTTTCTCCGTTCTTATATAACGTTCTGCCGGTTCCAAAAAATCGGACAGCATTTTCAACTTCAGGATAATTATCCTGAAGTTCTTGTGCCAAAGGAATTTGTGCAACTGCCCACGTAAAAGCGTTGTCGGTCTCCTTAATATTAGAAACAACGCGATATATCTTATCTGAATTTTTATGATACCGATCAAAGCTCAGTTCATCCAGGATATACATGAGTATGAACAAACTGCAGGTTATCCCAATCGTGAGGCCAAGAATATTGATTGCACTGTAGGTTCTTTCCTTTACAATGTTACGGATAGCGATCTTCAAAAGGTTCTCGAACATAGTAGGTTGTGTTATACTGAATGATGAACATGCCGACGAAAAAGTTGCATCATTGAAAGCGCAAGCGCCGCCGACACGACCTACTCCATGTAGCAAAACGCATACCTAGGTTTTTCAATCACAGCGCAGCTGAATGAAATGCAGCGAGTCTTCAGTTTCAAAGACAATCGTGAGAACAGAAATGTTCAAAGCTCAGATAGCCTAGTTCGAATCCGGACACATCAACATACCTCAACCTATTCTACAATGTGGATAGTGCGCAATGCACGTTCCCTATTTCTCTTCAAAAAAAGTCCTTTTGAACTATGCTGGGGGCTATTCACGGCTAGTAATTGTTACACTAACGCCTTGACCAGCGGATCATATATTTGGAGGCTTGGAATGAATACAACAAATTTACAATCCCACTCACTTACGTAGGATAGCTGTTCCATTATTTCTTCCTTCAAGTTCCATGGCAAAATGATGATGAAATCCGGTTTGTACTCTCTTATTTTTTCCTCTGTATAAACCGGAATGTGACTTCCGGGCAGGTACTTACCCTGCTTTGAAGGTGCCGCATCAATTACAAACTGGACTAAATCATTACCTTTTACACCGGCGTAATTCAGCATGGTGTTCCCTTTAGCAGCTGCACCATATCCAATAACTTTCTTTCCTGCTCTCCGCTGATCAATCAGAAAAGTTAGTAACGAGTATTTGATTTGGTCAACTCTTGGTTGGAAGTTTTTGTAATAATCAATGGTAGTAATACCGACTGCTTTTTCCTTTTCAAGCATTGCCGCCACATTCGACGTTATCTTTTTCGTTGAATCATTCTTATGCTTGGCAAAAATCCTTAATGATCCACCATGTGTGTGCATCTCCTGTACATCAAACATTTCCATGCCGTGGGCCTCAAATACTTTCTGCACAGTCGTAAAAGACAAATAAGAATAGTGCTCGTGATAAATAGTATCAAACTGGCAGTCCTCTACCAAACGCAAAAGATGAGGGAATTCCATTGTCACCACGCCTTTCTCATTCAGGGCAAGTTTTAATCCTTCAACAAAGTCATGAATATCCGGTACATGCGCCAGTACATTGTTGCCGATCAGGAGATCGCCCTTCCGGCTGCTTAGCTTATCCGCAAACTCAGCTCCAAAGTACTCCGTAATTGTAGGTATACCCTTTAAGATAGCAACGTTCGCTGTGTTCTGGGTTGGTTCAATACCCAATACGGGCACACCGCGGTCTTTGAAATGCTGAAGCAAATACCCATCGTTTGATGCAATCTCAATAACGTATGAGTCCCCGTTGTAGCCAAAACGCTTTATCATGTCCTCCACATAAAGTTTTGCATGCTCGACCCAACTCGTGGAGTATGAAGCAAAGTAAACATATTCGGCATTGAATATATCCGTAGCCTTTTTGTACTCATCCACCTGCACCAAGTAACATTTGTTGCACGCGTAAATCGTAAGAGGGTAATAAGTCTCCGGTTCATTAAGTTGTTCAGCAGTAAGAAATGAGTTGGATGGAGGGCAATTGATGAGATCTACAAACTTATTTTGCAGTGGCTCATTACAAAAACGGCAATTCATAATAGTTGATTGAGATTGATTAAAAGAAAAACAAATAATTGCGCTAATTTAACTTTTTTGACGGGTATAGATAAGTAATTACCACAAAAAATATTCTCACCCGGCCCATCCCTCCCGATCCAAACTTCTGTATTGAATGGCCTCCGCAAGGTGCTCAACTTTTATATCTGCGGTACCCGCAAGGTCCGCAATCGTTCGCGAAACTTTTAAAATTCTGTCATACGCGCGGGCTGAAAGTCCGAGGCGCTCCATGGCAGTTCTTAGCAGGCTTTTGCCACCTTCAGTGATGTCGCAAACCGCCTTGACCATATTGGAGGGCATCATTGCATTGCAGTAAATTGAATTCTGTTGTTCAAAACGGCCAGCCTGAATTTCCCGTGCTTTCACAACCCGTTCCCGTATCTGGCCGCTCGTTTCCGTTTTTCGGTTTGCTGTCATTTCATCAAAACTAACTGGCACTACTTCAACGTGGAGGTCAATCCTGTCCAGCAATGGACCGCTAATCTTACTCAAGTAACGCTGTACAATTCCCGGACCACATACACAGTCTTTTTCAGGGTGGTTAAAATACCCACAGGGACATGGATTCATACTTGCGATAAGCATGAAGTTCGCAGGATATTCAATTGAAACTTTAGCACGAGAAATTGTTACACGGCGTTCCTCCATCGGTTGCCGCATAACTTCCAATACGGTTCGCTTGAATTCGGGTAATTCATCCAGAAACAAAACACCATTGTTCGCCAAAGAAATCTCACCGGGCTGAGGATTACCCCCTCCACCAACGAGGGCTACATCCGAAATAGTATGATGGGGTGAGCGAAAAGGTCGTGTCGTCAGCAATCCGGTATCTCTTCCCAAACGACCCGCTACCGAATGAATTTTTGTCGTCTCTAGCGCTTCATGCAACGTGAGCGGTGGAAGTATGGAGGGCAGTCTTTTTGCCAGCATAGTTTTTCCGGCACCAGGCGGACCAATCATGATTACATTGTGTCCACCGGCCGCAGCAATTTCCATAGCACGTTTTATGTTTTCCTGCCCCTGAACGTCTTTAAAATCGGTGTCGTAAAAATTAAATTTTGCGGCAAATACTTCTCTGGTGTCCACGGAGACCGGCTCAATGGAAATTTTCTCATTCAAAAAATCTACCGCTTCACGAAGTGTGCGAACGGGAAAAATATTAAGATTATCTACGACGCCGGCTTCTTTTGCATTATCAGCAGGAAGGATAAACCCGTTGAAGGCTTCCGCGCGTGCCTGTATAGCAATTGGAAGAACGCCTCTGATGGGCCGGAGCGTTCCGTCCAGTGCCAACTCACCCATAATTATGAAATGGCCTAACTTATCTGTGGCAATTTGTCCGGAAGCCTTCAATACACAGAGTGCGATAGAAAGATCGTACGCCGATCCTTCCTTGCGAATGTCTGCAGGGGCAAGGTTTACAACGGTTTTATTGCGTGGCATGAAGAATCCTGAACTCTTCAGCGCCGATTCAACACGATGCTGGCTTTCTTTTACGGCATTGTCAGGAAGGCCACTCATGAAAAATTTAGTGCCCTGTCCAACACTGACTTCCACCATTATCGTTCGGGCATCTACCCCCTGAACGGCGCCGCCAAACGTTTTAGCGACCATAACATATTAGAAATTCTAATTAATTTTAGGAGTTTCCTTAGCTGCTTCAGATTCTTTAGCTATCTCCTGGAGATCAAAAAGTTTCGCCTTCAACGTGGTAAGTTCGCGCGTGAGCGCTGCATTTTCCTTTTTAGAATCCCGGCTAACGATCAATGACCATACAACATCTGCTACAATAAGGACAATTCCAAAAAACGTTACATACGTAAACATTCCTATATACTTATATATATTCATTAGAAAACCAAGGTCCTGAATACGAAGTGTAAAAATAAATGCACCTACATGAAACAATGCAAATATCAGGTAAAAAATAATTCTATTCCTGCTCATGAGATGTCTGGTTTGGCTAGAAGCTGATCATTGTTTTTTAAAGGTAATTGAAAAAGTCCAAGGTTTCAAAGCAAAGTTTTCAGTTCCAGTGCCGGGAAGGGGATTTAATGGGCGCTTTCCGCTGATGTCTGCGCAGGCCCTCATACCTTCTGTATTTCAATTAATTTCGTATAGAGCCCATTCTCACGGATTAAGTCATCATGCTTTCCTCGTTCAATGATCTGGCCATCCTGAATGACTATGATTTCATGGGCATGCTGAATGGTGCTGAGGCGATGCGCAATGACGATGGAAGTACGGTGCTTCATTAAGTTAGTCAATGCATCCTGCACCAGGCGCTCCGACTCGGAATCCAACGCAGATGTAGCTTCATCTAGTATCAAAATAGGTGGATTCTTTAACACAGCCCGAGCAATGCTCAACCGTTGCCGCTGGCCGCCGGAAAGCTTGGAGCCGCGTTCTCCAATCATGGTTTGATAGCCGTTCTCGGCTTGAATGATGAATTCATGAGCATTAGCAACCTTTGCCGCATGCATTACATCTTCTTCTTTAACATCGTCCATACCAAAGGCGATATTATTGAAAATGGTGTCATTGAATAAAATAGATTCCTGCGTGACAACCCCTATCTGCCTGCGCAGCGATTCAATATCATAATCTGGCAAGGCAATTCCATCCAGCAAAACTTCTCCGCTGGTTGGGTCATAAAATCGTGGAATAAGATCAGCCAAAGTCGATTTACCCCCTCCGGAGGGACCCACCAAAGCAATTGTTTTTCCCTTCTCGATTCGCAGGTTTATGTTCTTCAGCACAAGTTCTTTATCGTAGGCAAAACCAACATTCCTGAATTCTATCGCGTCGCTAAATTCCTGGAGCTTAGTCGCATTCAATTTATTCTTTATTTCCGGCTCCAAATCAACCACGGAAAATATCCGTTCTGCCGAAGCAGTGCCACGCTGCAGCGACGTTATGCCATTGGAGAAGTTTTTTGCGGGCTGAATGATCATGGCGAATACAGCGAGAAAGGTGAGGAATACCTCCGGTTCAAGCGAACCATCCTTGAGTACAAGACTTCCTCCAAAAAAAATAATTCCTACAATAATGATCACACCCAATATTTCGGAAACCGGAGAAGCCATTTCATTTTTATAGGCCATAGACTTGCTCACTTTCCTGTAGTGCATACTTTCGTCTTCCAACTTTCGAATCACAAAGTTTCGTGCGTTAAATGCTTTTATCACACGCATGCCACTGAATGTTTCATCCAAAATGTTGACTATCCGCCCCAACGACTCCTGGCTAAGTTTGGCTTGTCGCTTGAGTCGTTTAATAATCTCCGCCAATACTCCTCCCGTTACGGGTAACACCAGGAGCGTAAACAGCATGAGCTTGGGCGACATGATAAAAAGCACTACGAAATACACTATGATCGTAATGGGTTCTTTCAACACAGCTTTCAGACTGTTCATAATAGCGGTCTCCACTTCCTGAACATCATTCGTGAATCGAGAGATCAGATCACCCTTGCGCTCGGAATTGAAAAACCCTATATGCAGAAGCGAAATGTTTCTGAAAATATCCATCCGCATATTCTTCACCAAGTCAACACGGATTTTTGTGGCCATGATACGCTCCAGGTAACGAAATGTATTGGCCAGAAGAACACAAAGCATGATCAGCACACAAACGAAGAGCAGGGCATTCAACGCGCCTTGCTCGACAATGATCGCAACAAAGTAATGATTAAACGTCTGTACCAGATAGTCAACACTTACTGAAAAGTCGGGTATGGGTGGAATTTCGACAGCCTGGTTTTTGGCCTTGAACAGCACACTTAACAACGGCATGGCCAGTACAATATTGAATGCACCGAAGATAATACCAAGGATAGCGTAACCAAAAAAGAAAACTATTTGTGATCTGAAATTTGGAGCATAATTAAGTACACGAAAAAATATCTTCATTACAAGGGTGATCAGATCAATTAAAATTCATACAGTCGACGGGCAATATTCCAGCGCAAAGCTAAGGAACTTATCGTCGTATTATTATCATAAATTGGCAGTGCACTTTCACTTTTGCGTATCATTAAATTCGCATCAATGAAAAGATTGTGCTTGAATTGCCAGGAAACGGTGAAACTGCCCAACAGAATGTTGTTTGCAATACCCTGTCCTACCGCATTGTCATATTCCTGTTCTCGCGTTCTGTTATCTTTTAATATATCTCCCCCCCAATTCACACCCGTTGAATCCCGGCCAGTCTTGATGAACATTAGTTTTCCTACCAGATTTAATCTGGGGATCGGCTGATAACGCAGAATCCCTACCAATTCATTGAAATTTGAACCCAAGGGGTGTGCGATAGGCTGCCTGTAGCTGCTGTAATTTCCATACGTAGTATTGTGAGAATAAGTATAAGGACGCACAACATTTATTTCGCCTTGCAGATCTAAGTTGGAGACGCCAAATGCATCGATATATTTTAATCCTGCCTGTACACCAAACTTGTTTGCCCACCATCCGTCACCGGCTTTAATGTGCGAGAGTACAAACTCATCGAGCACAAATTGACCATAGAAAGAAATCTTTCTGGCGGCATTCCATTTAAAATCCAACCCCAAAATCACATTGTCACTGCTCCCATTTTGCTGTTCGATCGCGCGATAGAAAATAACAGGGTTCAGATAATCGAGCCTGAAATGGTCGGTGCCTGTAGAATCATCAGCACTAAATACCACAGCTTCAAAAACTCCCAGATTAAATTTCTTGCCAAGGTTAATACTCAAATGGTGCAGCGCCGTAAATTTGTTTGGATAGCCCCCGGGTTCCGATTTCAGGCCCCCAAGAGAACCCGTAACATCCGCAGTCATTTGATTAAGCAGGAACGTGTAATTCAGCTTCCAAACTTTCACAGTTCCTTTTATGAACCACGCCGGCGGCGAGAAGTCCGAAAAAATGAGTGACCGGTATCCATTCCCAATAAAAAACCTGTCGTGACCAAACTGGACGTTGATATGTTTCGTTGCTTCAAAAGTGATGTAGCCGCGCGCCTGAAAAAAATCCACGCCTTTTCCATCCTTGAATTCCTTCCAGAACCCTTCATGTGGTATGACGGGGTTCAGTGACATCTGGTCCCAGACAAACGATGGTAACACCGCTTGATTATCGGTGAGGTAACTATAGAATCCAACTTTCTTGTCTATCATACCCCGTATCTCTACCCCTCGCGTGTTGATAAAAACGAGGTCATCTCTGCGGGAATCCTGACCTGCCCCCAGGTAAATGACAGGATTAATGTGCAAATCAAAAGCCTTCTCATCAACATAGAAAGCATCCGACTTCTTTTTATACAAGGCCTTAAGAAAAGGCTTTTTGCTGGCGCTGGTTTCTGCCCTGGACCATTCCCAACTATCATTTCGCAGATAATCGTAATTAAATTGATCTGCACGGGATGTGAAAATATCCTGGTGGGGAAGAGAATCCACAAACGCAACGATATCAGACCGTTTGAACGGCTTTACCGAAGTGAAAATGTGGGTTACAACCCTCCCCGCTTTCACCTCATATCGGTCGATTGCATGGTAATAATCTTCATTGAGCGGTGCCATGCTGCTTTGCGCATGGATTACGAGAGACAAAGAAGAAAAAAGTACCGAAAAGCATGTAGATTTCATTGCACACTGGTTATTCGCTGCAAAATAAGCATTTGGTCTAATCTAGGGGGGATCCCAAAATTTACGGAAATTACCCCTTGCTAATCTCTTTTTGGCACTTATCTTTGCAGTCCTTTAGGGGAAAATAAGGGAAAAACACAGCATTAATATGAAAAAAGACATTCATCCGGAATACAGAGAGGTTATTTTTTGGGATACATCCAGTGATACGAAGTTCAAGAGCCGCTCTACTTCTAACACAAAGGAGACCATTAAATGGGAAGATGGTAAGGAATATCCGGTCGTAAAGGTGGAGGTTAGCTCTGCTTCGCACCCGTTTTTCACAGGTAAAAAGCTGTTTGTCGATACAGCCGGCCGTGTGGAGAAATTCAAAAATAAGTATCAAAAGAAAGCTTAATACTTCTTGAGATGGAGAGAAAAAGCCTTCGGAAACGAAGGCTTTTTTTGTGGCCTTTGGAGACCGGATTAAGGGATAAAATTTTCATCATTATTGAATTATTAACCGTAATTCCGCTGTCGTTACCAATCTGAAGCTATTTTTGAAACATGAATCTTATCCTTTTCGATGATCCGGATATTCGCCTTAATCTCTTCCCTTTTACCCTAACGCGGCCTGTCAGCGCCATTCGTGTTGGGATCCTGACCATCGCCGAAAAGTGGGAAACCTGTCTGCATGCCAAAGCATTTTTTAAGACAGAAGCATATTTGCAGGCAAAATTTCCAATTGCGAGTACTTCCGACAACCTTCTGCTCAATGGGGCAATTTGTCCTGATGAGACATTGGTAGCGACCGTCATGGCCCTTCCTGACGGATATTTCCTCGTTAAAGATACACTGCTGGTTGCAGCACGAAATCCGGGCGCAGAAATGACCAGCAAGAATACCATACAATACCTGCAGGAATTTACGGTCATTGACAGGCCCTGGAAAATATTCCGGGAAAATGGTGCGCAACTGAGGATAGATTTCAAGCGCATAACAGCCGAACGGAAATCGGAAGCCATTAACGATAACCACACCCGCGTATACGGCGAGGATAATATCTTTTTAGAAGAAGGTGTTTACATCCGTGCCGCAATTCTAAATGCCGAAAATGGTCCAATCTACCTTGGAAAAAACAGTATTGTTCAGGAAGGAGCAATCATTCGGGGCGCTTTTGCACTTTGTGAAAATTCTCAAATAAATATGGGGGCCAAAATCAGAGGAGACGTCACGATCGGCCCAGATTCCAAAGTTGGTGGTGAAGTCAGCAATTCCGTTATTTTCGGTTACAGCAATAAATCACACGATGGATATCTGGGCAATTCAGTATTGGGAGAATGGTGTAATATCGGCGCCGACACCAACACATCTAACTTGAAGAATAGTTACGATCCAATAAAAATATGGAACCACGCCGCACAAGACTTCGTCCAGACGGAATTACAATTTTGTGGGTTGATGATGGGAGATCATAGCAAATGCTCCATTAACACGATGTTTAACACAGCCACCGTTGTTGACGTATGTTCTAATATTTTTGGAGCTGGTTTTCCAAGAAGATATGTCCCCTCATTTTCATGGGGTGGCGCTAGCGGATTTACTACACATCAGCTTGAAAAGGCCCTGTATACTTCAAGTCGCGTCATGGCCCGACGCAATGTTATTATGGATGACGTGGATAGAGAAATTCTGTTTCATATATTTAAGCTCACTGCGCCAGACAGAGTTTGGGAGAAAAATTAATATGAAGTTTTCAGCAATTCCTGGTCTTGGGGACGTAAAGTCGCTCCTTATTGAAGCCGCAAGAAGCAATCATATTGCCCATGCGCAACTTTTTGTAGGCGCAGAAGGTGCCCTAAATTTACCGATGGCAATAGCCTTCGCTACCTATTTACATTGTGAAAACAAGGGGGAAACGGATTCGTGTGGCACATGTCCCGCTTGTTCCAAGAGTAATAAGTTCATACATCCCGATACCCATTTTGTTTTTCCACTAAGAAGCATAAGGGCAGATGAAGATCGGGAAAGAATTAAGGCTGAAATGCTGAAATCCTGGAGGGCATTTTTGTTGGAACAACCCTTTGCAGATCTTAACGATTGGACCAGCTATTATGGCGGGGAAGACAAGCCAGCACTTATTTCACGTGAAGAAAGCCGGGACATAATTAAAACCCTCTCTTTGAAGCCGTTCGAAAGCCAATACAAGGTAATGATCATCTGGCAGCCTGAGTTGATGCATTCTTCGGCGGCCAATGGCATTCTGAAGATTTTGGAGGAGCCAGCTCCGTATACTTTCTTTTTCCTTGTTACGAATGCCGCTGACAAGCTTTTGCCAACTATTATTTCCAGAACGCAAATCATTACCATTCCCTTATTGGGTGATGAGTTGCTGAATGAATATCTTATTCAACAACACAACATGGAGGCTACCCAAGCTGCCAGGGTCACATCGCTTGCCGAAGGGAATATTAACTTCGCCCTAAAACTCGTTGACAGTGAAGAAGTCACCGATGCGAAGCAATTTACGGATTGGATGCGCGCGTGCTATAGCAAAAGTTATGGATCCCTGGTGTTGATGGCGGACGCTTTTTATGGCCTCGACAAACTAAGCCGGAAAAATTTATTAAAATACAGTATGAATGCGCTGCGCGAAACTTTACTTCACATTTCAGGAGCCGACGAAATGAGCCGTTCACAGGGAAATGAATTTAAGCTTCTGAAAGAATTCAGTAAAGTAATGAACACGGAAAAGATAGAAAAATCATTTACATTGATGAACGATGCTACCTATCATCTGGAGCGCAATGGAAGCCCAAAGATGATTTTTTTGGATCTTTCTTTAAAGCTCGCCAGAACCATCAACCCATAAATACATGAATAAAATAATTCGTATCGGAACACGGGGAAGCAAGCTTGCCTTATGGCAAGCTGAGCATGTTGCCGGTCTTATAAGGCCATCAGGCTACCAAACTGAAATTGTACCGGTCGAAACACGGGGTGATAAAATTCTTGATGTAACAATTTCAAAAATTGGAAGCAAAGGTGTTTTTACGGAAGAGATTGAAGCGAAGCTCCTGGATGGCTCCATCGATATTGCTGTACACAGTGCCAAAGATCTTTCATCCGAAATACCGGATGAACTTGAGCTGATCGGTTTTACAGCACGGGAATTGGCAAACGATGTAATTGTCAGTACCAAAAAGAATATCAACCCGTCTAAGGACAAACTTAAAATAGGCACCTCGGCCACGCGTCGCGTCGCCTTTCTAAGGCATTTTTATCCCAACCTTGAGGCTGTAACCATACGCGGAAATTTGCAGACGAGATTCGCGAAACTTCAGGCAGGCGAATATGATGCGCTCCTGCTCGCATACGCTGGCGTACGCCGTATGGGATTCGACCACCTCATTGTTGAAAAAATCGAGACAAGCTATTTCGTACCTGCTGTAGGGCAGGGAAGCATTGCCATTGAATGCCACAAGAAATTAAGTTTTCAGAAAAAGGAAATCATTTCAAACTGGGTCAATCATCCTGAAACCGAAGGATGCATAAGGGCTGAAAGGGCTTTCTTAAGGGGTATGCAGGGAGGTTGTAGTATCCCCGTATTTGGTTATGCCCAATTTGATGGCGCCCTGATTACCCTGAAGGGAGGGATTATTTCGCTGGATGGCCAACGGATTGTGAAAGCGAAGCGAACCGCCCCACCCGAAGATGTAAAAGAGTTGGGTGAATCGGTCGCCCATGAGGTACTTAGTAGCGGAGGGAAAGAAATTCTGAAAGAAATTCGAAACCTCGCAATGGACTCCGTGACAAACCAGTAGAATTCAGCATGTCTAATTTCATAACCGTTAATCAATACGTATGAGCAGGGTATATAGTCTTATTGTCTTTTCCATTTGCGCTTTCATTGCCAGTGGCTGCGCACAGAATAAAGATTATGTGGTTACCATCAGAACCGACTACGGCGACATGGTAGCCATCCTTTATGATGAAACACCAAAACACAAACAGAATTTTATCAAACTCGCGAAAGAGCACTATTTCGACAGTACATTATTTCATCGTGTGATCGCGGGATTTATGATTCAGGGCGGCGACCCGGATTCAAAAAAAGCACAGCCTGGAGCACCGCTTGGCAGAGGCGGGCCCGGCTATACAATTGAGGCAGAATTTAATCCGAAATTAATTCATGCCAGGGGGGCGTTATCGGCCGCACGATTGAGCAATCAACAAAATCCATCAAAGGCCTCCAGCGGAAGTCAATTCTATATTGTACAGGGATCAAAAATGACTGAGGAAGAGCTGAAGTTAGATCAGGCGAAATTCGATGTAGCGCTACAAAGGTTTTTTCAAAACCCTGCCAACCGTTCAGCCTACGATTCAATTGTATCACTCTATCAGTCCGGTGATATTAAAAAGTATCAAGCCATGCTCATTCACCTGAAACCCAGAGTAGAGAAAGAAACAGGCATAGAGATCGACAGAGAATTAACCCCGGAAAAATTGAAGGTTTATACAACCGTAGGGGGTGCGCCAAATCTCGATGGCGAGTATACAGTTTTTGGTAAAATTATTCAGGGACTGGATGTCCTTGATAAAATTGCGGCTGTAGAAACACAACCTGGCGACAGGCCTGTTGTCGATGTACGCATGGTGGTTAGTGTCGAACAAATGCCGAAGAAAAAAATCGAAAAGATCTACGGATATCACTATCCTGAAAATAACTGATGTGGAGTTTCGGTGATAAATTTTTGCGGGCACTGTCAATCCCTCTGCGAAATTGAATTGCAATAAAACCCACACTCCATGAAAATTCTCGTGACCGGTTCTAACGGGCTCCTTGGTCAAAAACTCACAGCACTATTTGAACAGGACAGCGATGTGTATCTCATCGCAACAGCCAGGGAGGCCTCGGTATTACCAATCACCCATGGAGAATTTCACACACTTGACATCAGTAATCAGCGTGAAGTGGAGAAAGTCGTTGCACTAACCAAGCCAGATGCAATCATCAATACTGCAGCCATGACCCAGGTTGATCTGTGCGAGCAGGAACGCAACGCCTGTTGGGAGGCTAATGTTACTGCCGTTGGAAATCTCATTGCGGCTTGCCAGCGTAACAGTGTCCACCTTGTCCATGTATCTACCGACTTTATTTTCGATGGAAGTCAGGAATTGCTTGATGAAGAAGCCATACCGAATCCTGTTAATTATTATGGCAAAAGTAAACTGGCAGGCGAGCAGCTTATTCTTGCCAGTGGTATTTCATGGTGTATTCTCCGTACAGTACTGGTCTACGGTGTTACCCGGGATATGAGCCGGTCCAATATTGTGTTGTGGGTAAAGAAAAATCTTGAACAAGGCAAAACTATTCGAGTTGTAAATGATCAATGGCGGACACCCACGCTTGCAGAAGATCTGGCTTCAGGTTGCGCGCTTGCCGCCACACTGAAAGCAACAGGGATATATAATATATCCGGCAAAGATTACTTGTCCATATACGAAATTGCCCTTCGTACCGCTGACTTTTTCAAACTCGATAAATCACTGATTACAGAAACTGATTCAACCCAATTCACACAACCTGCTGCAAGACCTATGAAGACAGGCTTTGTTATTGAAAAAGCACGGAGGGTATTAGGCTATGAACCGCATTCATTCGAAGGTGGCTTAGAAATCCTGGCGTCGCAATTGCGTTGACAACCTGCGGAGAATTATCCCGTTAGCCCTTTCCATTACACCTTGGCAGATCGTTTTTGTCGCATGGCGATATAGTAGATGGGGATGCCAATAAGCGTAATGATAAGCCCTGGCCAGGTGAATTTGGGTTTGTACAGAATAAGTAATGTGCAAAACGTCATACCCATCCCAATGTAAATGAGCGGGATCAGCGGGTATCCAAATGCTTTGTATGGTCTTTCAGCATCGGGTCTTTTCTTTCGGAGGATAAACACGCCCGCAATGGTGAGCATGTAGAACAGCACGACGACAAATGAAATCATATCCAGCAGATCACCGTATTTTCCACTCAAACACCAAATGCAGGCTAATGCACATTGAACCCACAACGCCAGTTGAGGAACGGAAAACTTGTTCAACTCTCCAGCCTGCCTAAAAAACAATCCGTCTTTAGCCATCGTGAAATATACGCGGGCACCGGCGAGAATAAGGCCATTATTGCAACCAAATGTAGATACCATGATCATCAACGCGATGATGATGGTGCCAACATTCCCGAAAATCACCGAAGAAGCAGCCACAGCTACTCTATCCTTTTCCGCAAAAGCGAGTTCATGAAGCGGTAAAACCGCGGTGTACATTAAGTTTGTGGAAACATATATTATCGTGACGATCAGGGTGCCAAGAAATAAACTCAAGCCAATATTCCGCTGTGGGTTTTTTATTTCACCTGCGATGAAGGTAACGTTGTTCCATGCATCACTACTGAAGAGAGAACCTACCATTGCAGCGGCAATGGCACCAACGGCAGCAATAGTGGTGTAGTCCTGCATAGTTCCATCCAGGTTCATCCCATTTAGACTCCAGGCATCAGTCCAGTTAGCATTCCACACATCACCATCAAGCATAATAAATCCAAAAATGATCAGGCCGAAAAGGCTTAGAATCTTCGTTATGGTAAACGTAGTCTGAATAGCCTTACCACCCTGAATACCACGCGTGTTGATATACGTCAGGAGTACAATCACAAATATGGAAACAAGTTGGGCAGGCGAAATTTTCAGAAGTCCCACTTCAAGCACGACAAGTTCTTCGCTCACACCGGGAACAATGTAGGCCATAAACTTTGAGAAGGCCACCCCTACCGCGGCAATCGTACCGGTTTGTATGATGGCAAAGAAACTCCAGCCGTACAGGAACGCGATCAACGGATTGTATGCTTCTTTCAGGTAAACATACTGGCCTCCAGCCTTGGGGAACATGCCACTAAGCTCACCATAGCTTACGGCAGCCGAGATTGTCATGAACCCGGTGATCAGCCACACTACAATTAGCCAGCCGGATCCTCCGACGTTTCGCAAAATGTCAGCGCTAACAATAAAAATACCAGAGCCAATCATGGACCCCGCCACGATCATGGTCGCGTCCCACAACCCCAATACAGGTTTAAACTTGGCCTCGCTCATGGGCGTTTCAATTGGATATAAGTTTTGAAGATAAGGAAATCAGTGAAAATCACCACACGCAATATCGAACCAGCAGACTTTTAGCTAAAACATTTAGCACTATTCAAAAATCTCAGCAATAGGCTGCCCGGTGCTGCCATTTGGAAATTTTATCCTCAATAGCGCTGATATGGTCGGAGCAATGTCTGTTATGGGATGATAGCGTACAGAAGACCCCTTCCTGATTCCATAGCCATAAAATAGAACCGGCAC
>JAOUDZ010000078.1 GCA_029858965.1 Cyclobacteriaceae bacterium | reverse complement strand
CTTCAATAAAGTGCCTGGCCTTTTTCTGTATTCCTCCCGAAAGGCAATAGCGTACACCAGCAGGAATACAAAATCGTAAATGATGGAATAACGGGCATGCTGACTTATCCTTTCTGCATGCCAGCCCATAAGTTTTTCAAATATCACCCAGAGAAGCGTTGCAATAAAAAGGATAATGCCCCATTTTATTTCTGATTTGAACCGCACCTTCTAAGCGTATTAATCATTAACGATTGATATATCACAATAGGCTATGCGTCATTATGCTTACCCATATGCGCAAACGAAATTAATAGAAAACGAACCTCAGTCCAAACACATTTTAATACTTCCCCTTGACATATTCGAGCAACGGCAGGGGGTGTAATACTGGTGAGGATCGTACCTAATGGTTCACTTTGGATCCGACCAAAGGGAACCCCTGGTTTTCC
This sequence comes from Cyclobacteriaceae bacterium, assembly GCA_029858965.1. GTDB lineage: Bacteria > Bacteroidota > Bacteroidia > Cytophagales > Cyclobacteriaceae > Chryseolinea. The sequence goes on along the minus strand of JAOUDZ010000078.1, from coordinate 19,603 downwards.
CATTCCAGCAGTCCGCCTGAAAACCGGGTAACTTTCTTATACCCCAGCGATTCCAGCAAATGATACATGCGAATACTGTTGTTACAGGCAACGTCGGAGCAGTAGACAACAATTTCATCCTCCTTATCCAAAAGTTTCTCTACATCTTCCTTAACCAAACAATTCAATGAACCGGGAATACGCGTGGCTTCAAAACTGGCATGTGCAAGCGCACAAATAAGTTTAATGGATTCACCGGCATCCAGGCGTTGCTTCAACTCTTTCGCATTGATAAGTTTCATAACCATAGTTCGTAATAATTTAATTATAATTGTATTAGTTCAGTCGCAAGAGCAACAAATATTCAAAATTTGTCAGTTTGCGCGGCGTTAAAAAAATTCCTATTGCCCATCTACATTTCTTGTAAATATTTACGCACGAAACGGATGGCCATCGCACCTTCTCCCACAGCAGAAGATATACCTGTCATAGCACCCAGGCGCACGTCGCCCGAAGCGAAAATCCCCGGTACACTTGTTTCCGATATAAAAGGTTCTCTTTTCAGTTTCCAAAAAGAATTAAATGATTTCTCTTTCATTAAATCACTTCCGGTGACGATGAATCCTTTTTTATCTTTCACTATAAAATCGTTTAGCCAGGATGTACCTGGTTTTGTGCCGATATAAATAAACATCGCTTTTGCCGGTACAGTTTTTTCTTCACCTGTGTTTGCGTTTTTGAGCGTGATGTTTTCCAATATAGCGTTCCCCGAGCAGGCAATCACCTCTGTATTGGCAATTACGTGTACGTTGGGTGTGTCATTGATGTTTTCAACCAGGTAATTAGCGGCAACCTGTGAAAGCGAATCCCGCCTGATAAGGATATTTACTTCTTTGGCAAATTTAGACATATACAATGCTGCCTGGCAAGCTGAATTTCCCCCGCCCACAATATAAATAATTTCGTCGCGACAGGCATTTGCCTCCACGGATGCTGCGCCGTAATATACGCCTGCCCCGCTGAATTTTTCAATGCCCGGAATCTCTAGCTTTCTGTAAGCAACGCCTGTTGCAATCACAATAGTCTTGCTGTGAATCTGGGAACCATCCATCAACGATGTTATTTTATAGCCATCTTTGACCGTGATGTTTTTTACTTCCTGCGGAGTAAGAATTTCCGTTCCGAAGCGGAGTGTTTGTGTGATTGCCCTTCTTGACAGTTCTCCTCCCGAAAGACCAGTGGGGAAGCCCAGGTAATTTTCAATACGTGCGCTGCTGCTTGCCTGCCCGCCAGGATTGCTTCTTTCTATGAGAACTGTCTTAAGGCCTTCGCATGAACCATATAGCGAAGCAGCCAGACCCGACGGCCCTGCGCCGATGATCAGTACATCGTACATTTCTTTGCTGGCCTTTTGCTGAAGTCCAACCCGTTCAGCAAGTTCTGTAAGTGAGGGATCTGTTAAGAAAGACCCATCTTTCAATACTACCAGTGGCAAATCAGATTTTGACGCATTGGCGCTTATTAAATATTTTTCTGCATCGGCATCGCTTTCAATATCCATCCATAGGTATGGAACAAGGTTGCCTGAAAGAAATTCTTTGAGATGATGCGACTTTGGCGACCATTGAAACCCTATGATACGCGTGGCTTCATGATCTGGTTTGTACAGGGCCTGCCATTCATCGAGCAAATCGTTGATTACGGGAAATAACTTCTCTTCCGGCGGATGCCAGGGTTTTAGCAAATAATAATCGAGCCTTACATTATTGATGGCCTTTATGGCAGCATCAATATCTGAGTAGGCGGTTAGCAAAACTTTTCTTGAGAGGGGATAAATTTCATTTGCTTTTTCCAAAAAAGTCACACCTTCCATTTCGGGCATCCGCTGGTCTGAAACAAATAAGGCAACAACTTCATTCCTCAGCTTCAATTCTTTAATCAATTCAAGCGCTTCGACCGGCGATTCGGTTGCTGCAATCTTGTATTCATTGCGGTACTGGTTCCTGATATCTCGCTGAATTGCGCCCAGTACCTGTGCGTCATCATCAATAACGATGATGTAAGGGAGTCTCATTTTCAGTTCGCTCATAATCAATTGAATTAATTTGATTCCGGCTTCTGTACAAGGGGAATCAAAATTGAAAACTCGGTTCTTCCGGGTTCAGACTTTACTTTAATATCTCCGTTATGTTTTTTAACAATCCTTTTTACAAGATCAAGACCAATTCCTGTACCGTCGCCAACTTTTTTTGTTGTGAAGAAGGGGTCGAAAATGCGAGACAGGATATCCTTTGCAATTCCCCTGCCGTTATCAATGATACAAACCTTTATATTTTGATGATCATGCGAGGTTTCAATTGAAAGCTTTCCGTTTTTTTCAAGAGCAAAGATGGCATTATCAATTAAATTTGTCCAGACCTGATTAAGTTCTCCAACATAAGCGGGAATCTCTGGCATCTCAGGGTCGTATTTTTTATTTACTTCAATATTCTTTTCACGGAGCTTGAACCCTAAAAGTGTCAATGTGTTTTCAATATCCTGGTGTATGTTCGTATGTTGCAGATCATTGGTCCTGTCCATGTGCACATGACTTTTGATGGATGTCACCAACTTGGAAATACGACCGGAAGCATCGGCCAGGTCCTTTATAATTTTCTGTGAACTTATTAAATTTTCAAGCCACGGAACTACGTGGCCAAACGACTCTTTTCCCAGGTCGAGGCGGATATTTTCAAGCTCCTCCTTTGAAAATCCAAATTCTGAAAATGTTTCGGCCGTCTCTCTGGCCGTAACCCCGTTTATTTTCAGCCATTCATCGATCTCATCTTCATTTTCCATGCGCTGCAACATGGTTCTTTTGGCGGATTGTGACCGGGAAGTTTCTTTTTTCTCCACCATTTGTTGAATCTTTTGAAGATGATCCGAAGTCATTTTACAATCCAACAATTGTCTGGTGAGTTCGTAATTCTGATTCAATCGCTTCATCAGTTCATCTGAAATTCCCCTGATAGCGGCGGCCGGGTTATTCATTTCATGGGCAATCCCGGCAGCAAGGTTACCGAGGGCATTCACCTTTTCATGTTGCAGCTGGGTGGTAGCAAATGCCCTTGCCCTTTCAGTCATGTAGCCAATAAGCTTTTGAATAAAATCAGGGTTAAGCTGTTCTAGTTCGGCAAAATGCTTCTTGTTGATCCGAAGCATTTTTACTTCACCCAATGCATAGGAATAGCCAGGATATGTTTTCATTCTTGAATAAGGCATCAAGCCGCCAATACCGCCAGTGACTTCATCATTTTCGAATGTGAAATAATATACCTGGCGACCATTTACGTACATGTAGAAAGCGACCTTCCCCAAAAGAGAAATCCACATCACCTCTGCTGGTTCACCGTATTTTCCGATCAGATCCCCATCGGCGTATTCTTTATAGTCCGAATGGTCCAGTATCCACTGGAGATGTTTGTCCGGAAGGTCGCTTAGCGCCAGTACATTCTTTAAATCTTCAATCTTTACAGATTGCATTGTTTGATATGTTTATTTTACCGTATCAGTAAGTCGGCCAGGATTGGATTGCCCAATGGCGTGAATAACCTTTTTCAATATGCTAAATTATTCGATGATAAATGTGATTCTGCGGCCGAAAGATTTGGTCCGATTAACTACCTGTGCAAGTTTCTGCTTTTCTGTTCTTAAAATCTTGGCAATATCACAGCCACCAAACAAGAGTATGGCTGCAGTTTTGAAGCTTGTTATTTAGCACTTGCCAGATGGAATGGTATACCAAGTAGACCGCACTTCAAATTATTTTAACTTTTGAATATATTCTATAAGAGGTTCATCAAACATATTCTCGTTTTTGTTTGATTTTTCCACGGCGGCAATATAGGTTTTGAAAAAGGTGATGCCACCAAATGGAATAATGGAAGCTAGTTTTTCTTTGCCGAGCGCAATTACTATTACGCGCGACATTTCAGCACCTAACCAGTAAAATGGTCCGGCACCTGCTATGCCTTCATTTGCCAATTGTTGCGCTTTTTCCGCATCGTAATTTACAATGGTATTGCTGTGTATTTCTTCCAAAAGTTGTATCCCCTTCTTAATGGCGATATCCTTCTCTAAATTGGTTTTGATGGATGGTGGCGCTATATAACTGGCTGTCCCTTCCCTAAAGACATAATCCATCACCTCTGCAAAAAACTGAATATTTTCTTCCCGTTTGGTTGGATCATTTATAGCTACTGCATTTTGGCCGCTATGATAGGTCTCGTGAGCCAACAACGGCAGCAATTTTAAATAGTCATCCTTGTAATAATTCAGGTCAATTGCAGTCACATCATCAGAAGCCCAGCCGTCTGCACCGTCAATAAAGAAAAAAGAAACCTTCCTGCTGAACCTGGCATCTGAAGGTAAAAGCGGAGCAATACTGGCATTGATGTATTTGAAAATGGATTGCTCGTTTTCAGATAAAGCTTTTACTTGCTGCTTGTATTGAAGTAAATTGGTTTTTACATCTGTGAAATACAATAGCCCATCCGGATTCATGTATTTATACAATTGATCAATGGGTTTTGTACTTGTAGCTATTTCTAAACAGGTGACAAGCCTTTCCTTGTTTAGCGGAGTAGGATAAAAACTTTGGTTATGGTGCTTTATCAGTTGATCAAATTGATGAAGATCCAGTTTCTGTAAGATATCCTGGTAGGTGGCATCGGGTTCAGACAATATATCCAGGATCACCAGCGCGGGTTGATAATCAAAGCTTAATTCTATTTTCTTATTGATATTTGAGTCTTTGAATTCAGGCACTTTAATAAGTGCACCACTAAATTCAGCAGTATAAAACTTATTGGATTTTCCAATATCAATTAACTCCTTTCTGAGTTTTGAAACCAGATATGCAACCCTTATGGTGCCCGCATCACCATCGGGTGGACGAACTATCAGACTATCTAAATAAGGTTTTATTGATGATCTGGTATAACTTCCATCCAAGTATAAATGGCTGGCGAGCATTTGTGCTGCAGCAGGTCTCGACAAAGCGGATACTAGGCCAATAACTTCTTCAAACTCATCGCTGGTTAAATTGTCATGCAACCACGAGACTTCCTGCTTTGGTAATTTATCGTTGTTTTTAATGGTCTCCCAATCGATGGATTTTGTTGGTTGACCAAAAGAGATCATTGCTGTGAAAAGCAATACGGTCGTGATTCTTGTTTTCAATGCCGTTTGTTTTTTGCTGGTGATTTTATCTATTAGCCTAATTGTTTGTTAATCTTTTACATTCTCTGACAGTGCCGGGAAAGAGAGTACTGACCAGGTTTCAAATTATCCATATGATCCAACGCGCAGTCAATGCTGCGTAGAAATTGTGTCTCAGTATCTATATATCTATATTGTTGTTGAATGGATTAATATTTGAATTAATATTTTGAACCGGGTTGAACATATGCCTCCAACTAACCAGATATGGCTCATGCCTCTTGGTAACTATTGCTTTCCAAAAGTAGAATGTTGCACACTAGCGTCAAATAACTTTCCCGATGGCATGGGCACCTGATGCCTCACTTGCCTGACGAATACACCGCAAAGGTTTGATAATTAATTTTGCCATTCTTGACGACAAACGTGTCGGTTCCAAATGGAAACCATGGATTAGCTTCCCAGGTAATGTAAGCAACTTCACCGGCTACTTCCATTTTGGTTATCTTGAAGGCATCCATAAATCCCTCAGGCAGTCCCGCAACAAAGGCCGTGAAGAAGGCACGGATTTCAGTCATGCCGCGATACGTTGCTTGCTGGCTTATAACACACGAATTGTCGTCAAAATCGCTAAGGATTGAATCAAGACCTTCGCCAAATGCCTGCATGTGATGATCAAGAACTTGTTGGGTTGTTTTCATAGCGTAGTTTGGTTTTTGGTGTCGATAAATATAGTAATTTATGCCCAGTCATGATTATGCTTGTGGAACATCCAGGGGATTGCACGTTTCTGAAGTCAGCGTTAATCGACATTTCGCATTCATGAATATGCCAAAGGAATAATGCATGACCAATTAAATGGTTAATTTATGATTAATTTTTAAATCCTATGAAAAATAAAGATCAAACGCAAATCAATAATGCTGTCATTAATGAGAAGGAGCATAATGACCAAAGCGCAGGTAAAAATGCGTCAAGCCGACGTTCTTTCATGAAGCAATCGCTGGCCGCTTCTGCCGGCGTTTTAGCCGCATCTACGGGGTTCATGGCTGCGCCTAACCGGATCGTTTCATCTTCTGGAAACGCGGCAAAACCTGCAGCAAAGATAACAGATCTGAAATGTGCCATCATGGGGGGCAGTGCAGTTGTTCGGATTACAACCGATCAGGGGATTAGCGGCTATGGTCAGGGTGAAACTTCAAAACCGTACCTGAAACCTTACGTTCTCTTTTACAAGGACTACCTGGTTGGAGAAGATCCAACAAACGTTTCGCGAATACTATTGAAAATTAGACGTTTGGGAAGTTTTAAGCCATGGGGAGCAGCTGTTAGTGCGATTGAAATTGCGCTCTGGGACCTTGCGGGAAAATTAGCAGGTCTGCCTGTCTACAAACTCTTGGGTGGTAAGATGCGCGATCAGGTTCGTTGTTATAACGGGAGTGTGCCCGTACAAAGAAATGGAGACGAACCTAAGGATTATATTGAGTGGGGACAAAACTTCAGAAAACTTGAACAGGGTTTTACGATTGTAAAGCAGGCGGTGGGGTTCCACGGACACTATGATAGGAGTGTCCCGAATTTCTCATACAACAATACCACACCCTCTGCCAGTCCAAAAGATGTAGGTCGCCGTGGGCCAATGACTGAACATGGATTGAATGTAATGCTTGAACGCGTGGCCGCGATGAAGGAGGGACTGGGAGAGGGAATTGGCCTGGCGCTTGATTGCGGACCCGGAATGTTCCTGTCTGATGCGATAAGACTTGCCAATGCATTGGAGCCATTTAATCTGATGTGGTGTGAAGATATGCTTACGGGCGATTATACACCTTATGTGTTGGCTGACGATTACGTTGAACTTACCAGGAGCACAACCACCCCGATTCATACCGGAGAGCAGCTCTACCTGCGGGAAAATTGCCGGGAGCTTATAGAAAAACATGCAGTAAGGATACTGGGTCCCGACCCGGAAGATATAGGAGGAATTGCTGAACTGAAATGGATTGCTGAATATGCCGATCTGCATAGTATTCAAATAGCACCCCATGGTGTCATAGACGGTTTAATCGGTGTGGCTGCGCAGGTAATGGTAGGTGCCGCAATGCCTGAAAACTATATTGCTTTCGAATATTGCCAGGCTAATCCGGCCTGGTGGTATGATATTATTTCGGGACTTCCGGATCCAATCGTAAAAGGAGGGTTGATTGATGTTTGGGACAGACCCGGACTTGGAATTGAAATAGATACAAAAGCAGCAAAACAATATCTGGCTGCTGAAGACAAGAATTTTTTTGCTTGAGAAAAACATTTTGTTTGGTTTCTGAACATAGCATAAATAGGCGGTAAGTCATAACATGTGTGTACAGATTGTGGGGGCATGCTTTCATGCCCCTACTTGATTTATTTGCGCTTACCTTTCTTTTATGAATGAAACATAAAATCAGTTTTCTAAAACTTATGAAGTATTTGGTTATAGCTGTTATTTTCTCTGCATCCATTCTTTCATGTACCAACCAAAAGGGATATGATACCATTCTGCGCAATGGAACAGTTTACGATGGCAAAGGAGGAACGCCTTATACTGCCGATATTGGAATCAATGCAGACACCATTGCATTTATTGGCGACTTAGAAAATGTGACGTCAATAAATGAGGTTGATGCTAAAGGCATGGCTGTATCTCCCGGGTTTATCAATATGCTCAGCTGGGCCAATGAGTCACTTATTGAGGATGGTCGTTCTCAAAGTGACATACGACAGGGTGTTACCCTGGAAGTAATGGGTGAAGGTTGGAGCATGGGGCCATTGAATGAAAAATTAAAAAAACAGCTACATGAATCGCAAGGAGATATTAAGTATACTATTGAATGGAATACATGTGGCGAGTATTTAAGTTTTTTAGAGAAGAAGGGCGTGAGTTGTAATGTGGCTTCTTTTGTCGGCGCGACCACCCTGCGCATGAATATAATAGGTGAAGATAACCGTGATCCTACACCTGCGGAACTGGATTCAATGAAAGCATTAGTGAAACAGGCAATGGAAGAAGGTGTAATGGGCGTAAGTAGTTCGCTTATTTATCCACCGGCGTTTTTTGCAAAAACAAATGAACTGGTTGAATTATGCAAGGTAGCTTCATCGTACGGCGGTTCATATATAAGTCATATGCGAAGTGAGGGGGATAAACTTCAGGAAGCTGTGGAAGAATTAATAATGATTGCAAAACTGGCAAATATTCATGCCGAGATTTATCATTTAAAAGCAGCAGGAAAAGATAACTGGAGTAAAATGGACAGTGTAATAAATCGGATTGAAAGCGCCAGAGCCAATGGATTGAATATCACTGCGGATATGTATTCGTATACCGCAGCTGGAACAGGATTAACTGCTACTATGCCACCTACATTACAGGATGGAGGCTTTGGAAAGCTTAGAGACAGATTGCAGGATCCCGTTGTCAGAAAACAGCTTATCATAGAAATGAATACCAAAACGGATAAGTGGGAAAATTATTTTTATGGCGTGGGAACGCCCGAAAATATTCTGGTAGTGGGATTTAAACAGGATAGTTTAAAAAAATATACAGGAAAAACCTTGGGGCAGGTGGCAAAACTTTTTGGTAAGTCGCCGGAAGAAACAGCGATGGATTTAATCATTAAGGACAGTTCCCGCGTGGAGTGTATATATTTTTTGATGAATGAAAGTAATGTAAGGAAACAGATCGCTATTCCATGGGTAAGTTTTGGAAGCGATGAAGGTTCTTATACCAACGAAGGTGTTTTCCTGAAATCTAATGCACATCCGCGTGCGTATGGAACTTTCATTAGAGTACTGGGTAAATACTCCCGTGATGAAAATTTAATTTCCCTGCAGGAAGCCATCCGCAAACTCTCCAGCCTGCCAGCAAACAACTTAAAAATTAAAAGACGTGGTGAATTAAAAGTTGGTAACTATGCCGATGTGATCATTTTCGACCCCGCAAAGGTTAACGATAGTGCCACATTCGAAAAACCACATCAGTATGCGGAAGGCATGATTCATGTTTTTGTAAATGGGGCCCAGGTTCTCAAAAATGGTGAACATACCGGAGCTAAGCCAGGGAGATTTGTGAAAGGACCAGGTTATCAAAACGCCATTCGTGAATAGAGGTAGTTGTAACCTGTTTGTCATGAGCGTGACCGGTAATTTGGTTTTATCATTTGATCTGACAATTGTTTAAAAGTCAAAGTGGTCCGAAAAATTTTGGTTTATTCAAGCCATTATTTGTTTTGTTTCTCTCGTATTGCTTTATAGGCGTTTTTTAGATTCTTGCTATTCCAAAAACCAATCTGATATTGCCTGACAATTAATTCACTTCCTGCCTTGTCTACAGGACTTCCTCTCCTGAATGATAATTTATATTTTGGATATATTTCATAGTAGTGCTTATTCAGCTCTATGCGTAATGCTGTTAAAGGTATTTCAACGTTTTCAAGTTTCTTGTTGTACAGGTAAATAGTAAGTATGATTGAGTGTTCCTTTAATTCAATTTTGTCAACGTAGTACTTAGATTTGTTGTAGCATGCGTAGAAAAACAGGAGTAACACTAGTAGCAAAGTTGTTTGAAGAAAAAGAGCCAAGTCATGTTGCGGTCCTGTTTTATTTAAAATAAGAATTTCCAATATAATAAACAGCGTCAGTCCGAGATAGAAGCCTGAACGAATGAGCAGTCGATGTTTAAAGTCAAAGTAGTTAGCCTGAATATTTTCCATTTCTGTATTTTAGTTGTCTTTTACCGGGGGCGTATGGGTCGAAGCATGCGCCGCAACGACTGAACAGGGTAAATGGATATTATGTGCAGTTCGTTGCTGGCTGCTGTTATTCCGTTTTGGCACGTTCATCGGTTTTATTTTTACTTCTTATCCATTTCATGGCAAAATAGATCACCCATGTTACGGCAATAAAAATAATGGTCGAAAATATTTCCCATTTTTTTAGACTGGTAAGCAACCAGATGATGGCTGCAATGCCTGCAAAAGGAATGATCAATCCGCCGGGTATGCTAAATGTTTTTTGGGTGCTATCTTGTTTTTTCATTCTTAGTTTAATGGTGGCTAAAATGACAAGCAGGTAAATAAGCAATATTGCAGCACTGGCCAGAATGGCCAGCTGCTTAAACCCTCCGAAGACAGAAAAAATAAAGATCAATGAGGCCAAACAGATAATCGCCCAATGAGGGGTAGCGAATTTTGGATGAACTTTACCAAGGAACTTAGGAAACAGCCCGTCATTGGCACCAGCATATAATACGCGGGGCGTATTCAACACATCACCGCTGACGGTACCAAAACAGGAAATGGCAGCGGCAGCCAATAGCAACGTCCCGCCTATTGATCCAACAATTCTCTCGGCAACAGCTGCCAATGGCGCATCTTTAACGGCTTCCATTTGCGACCCTAACACACCCTGCGTTACCGTCTGCAGTAGCAAATATATGATGAGTATCAATGTACCGCCAAGCAAAATACCTAAAGGTACAGTGCGTCCTGGATTTTTTATTTCACCACTCACACCAAGTGCAGTTTCGAAGCCGGCAAATGCGAAAAATAATACAAGGGCTGTATCACCAAATGTATTCAGTGATGGTAAGTGTTCCAAATGGAGGTTGCCGGAATCAATCTTGCTGAAACCGAAGATGATAATACCAAATAACGGCAATAACTTTATGATCGTAATCACTTTTACAAAAGCAACACCTTGTTTGGCGCCACGTATATTTATCAATACCATGAAGCCGATGAGTACAAAAAACAATATTCCACGAAGCCATGCATTTGAGAAAACAGGGAAAATTACTGAAAGGGAATCAGCGGCAATATTCATTAATGCGGCGTCACTTAAAACACTCCAGCCAAAAACGAACAGCCAGTTTACGGTGAACCCGGCAAGGTCTCCGAAAGCTGCTTCCACGTAAGCATAACTGCCGCCGGCAGATGTAACACGGGTTCCGATTTCTGCATAACAAAGCATAATGGCGGCCAGCATAATACCGCAAAATATATAACCGAAGACACCGAAGGCACCCAGCTCGATACTCACAATTGCCGGTAGTGCAAAAATGCCTGCGCCAATTGTGTTGTTAATAATATTAAGCGTTAAACCTGGTATACCTACTACTCGTATTAATCTTTCATCATTATTTGCAGCTGGCATGGTTGTCTGATTTTAGATTATCAAGATAGAAAAGTAAATGGATAATCATCAAAATCAAATTCATGGTCCCTTGCGCAGGAAAACGAACTGTACACTAGAAAAGAGATATATATCAAATTTTTCATTCTGCCTGATGTTGGCCTGGCGTTAGATGTCATATAGCGTCAAAAGTTACTGCGCGTTACTTATAACGCTAGCCTTTACTGACTAAGCCTCAAAAGTTTGTGTCCAACAAACAAGACCCAGACGGTGGTAAGTATAGAAGTTAGGATGGCGGTCATACCCAACGCAGCAATGAAGAATGGGCCCGCCACCGAAATGATTCCAAGAACGCCTGTGACCACGCCTAAGTAGGCTGTAACCTTGCTGAAAGCACCCTTTAACATGACAAGTCCGATGATGAGAATCCCCAGGGAGGGCACAAGAATCGCATAGACGGCTAACAAACTGGATGATAGCACTTCAACGGCGTAGTTTGCCGCTGCCACCAGGGCCATCCGTTGGGTATCGCCGATGGCGGCAGCGTACTTACTGCTCAGCGTAATGAGGGCGGCGTAATTTGGCCATGTGACTGCCAGGTCCAGGGCAACGAACATTACCAGGAAGCCTGTGCCCGCTATCATAGCGTCTCTGTTAACATCTCTCAATGCCGGGTAAAGCGACCACGAAACAAATTGGAAGATAAAGTCCGTTAGGACTGAGAGACCAAGGATACCCCACCACTCCAACGTGTGGGCGGCAAGATCTTTGAGCCATTCCTCGCCTCCAGCAGGCAAAGTTCCACCAAGAACATACAACACAGTAATGATGATGTATTACACACCCAAAACTATGGCGGATATACAGCCTGCCCTATACAACCCTTTCGGGCTAGCTGAATTAGTCATTGTTCTATCTTTTTGTTGGCTCTTGGTTCACTGCATTTATCTTGTCTTACATCCAAATTTTCTTTTATTGAAGAATATAACTCAATTTAAGTCCTTATGGGAGGTATGCTTACACCTTTTATTACAAGCCAGAGACTAAATAGCAACTCGCCCATAAAACTAGGAATTAAAATGGCGGGATATATTCTGCCTACAAAGGATGGGAAAAGAAACCATGTAATGCTATTAATATTATAGCATAGTCCTCCAATTAAGAGAAGAATTCCCAAGAAGTTTGGAAATAAGTCTGAACGGTAGACCAAATATCCTAGTATAATGAGGTGAAAGCCGAAGAATAGCAAACAAATATTATAACCTGAACCGTGCAACTTTATGGATAACAATGCTAATGCATCCAGTTGATCCGAAGTAAAAACCGTTAAATATTGTGCCCCGCCTAAAAAAGACAGCGCCGCATAATGACTCAGCGCAGTGACACCTAAAACTGTGATACTGGTCAATCTGAAAAATGTCGATAACAAAGACAGATTTTGGCTAAAGTCTTTGAGTAATAAATAGAGAATAGTTGTTACGACAAGGTCGCAAATAAGCATCAAAAGTTCGCTGACAAATCCAAATCGAAACAAGAATTCAGATGTAATAATATTACTGGCAGTAATACTTGCGTCATTGTAATCAACAAGATTGTCACGCACAAAGATTTGAGCAATGAGCCCGAAACCAATTATTAGCATGTACATGAATCCTGCGATTCTTGCAATTTTTATTTTCGAGTCCACATTTTATAATTCATTAGGTAAGACGGCTGTTTATATGGATTGTTACATGCTGAGCAGGTATTTTTTTGTATTTTTTCATCGCCTGCGCTTTGTCAGGCATTACTCAACGTCCTTTAACGGCGTCTTTGAGCCTACTCTGTCTACCGTAAACAGACGTAAGTTTGGATTATCAGACTTTGCCGTTGCCTTGATAGACCCAAATGTGGGTTGCCCATCATAGCCCTTTATCGGTTGCTGCATATTCGATTGACCGGAGCACCACCACACCTCCCCGAATAGGACATTTTCTAACGTAATATCCGATGTTTTGCTTTTGATTCTAATGGTTTGAGGCTCTTTGCTGTTGGTGGTTTTCACCTCGATGCGCCAATTACCTGCATTGTCCGCTTCCAAATTAATTAATTCCTTTAGCCAGGAAGCTTGAATGGAAATCTTCTCTTTAGCATCAGCCCAGCCCCAAACAACAACGGTGGTGTTACGCTGTAAAACCATATTCGAAGATAATATGGCTGGAAGTTTTACCGCCGCAATGGTGGGTTGCAGCAATAGCAGATGAAATGCTGCTACAAGGGTAATTAAAGATATTCTTCTCATTTCTTTAGCTTGTTATATTTTTTAATGACAGCGAATTACGCTTTCATGAATTACATCCGGCGTAACGATGGCAAAGATATTATGCATTTGGCCAAATCTTTCTGTTTGCCGCGATCACAAATTCGGCAGTGAATCTTTTGGAATTGCCAAGGCCACTAGTATTTAGTATTTGGCTAATGCTTCCTTGCATGTGCGAGATTAGGAGGCCTTGCTAATTCCGCCAGCCTGCGGTTTGACACTTTCAACGAAATACATCTCTAGTCCAACTTTGCCCTTTACTTCAATTTTACCACGAGGTTCAAAGGAAAAAGCAGCGTCATCTTTTAGCAGTTCATAGGTTGATTGGCTGATATTTACTTTTCCAGCCTCACCACTGCTTTCCACGCGATTTGCAGTGTTCACGGTGTCGCCCCAGATATCGTACTGAAACTTCCTGACGCCAACTATCCCGGCAACGACAGGTCCGGTATGCACACCAATTCTTAACACAAAGGGAATTTCTCCTTTGGCTTCTTTTTCTTTTTTGCGTGCGAGCATAAAGTCGCGCATTTCAAATGCTGCACTTAGCATGTCATGGGCATGCGTGTAGTTGGAAATAGGTAATCCGCTGGCGCAGAGGTAGGCATCGCCAATGGTTTTTATTTTTTCTATTTTGTATTTCTGAATTATGTTGTCGAATGCGCTGAAACAGTGATGTATTTCGTCCACCAGCAATTCGGCACTTACTTTTTTGCTTACGCTTGTGAAGCCTTCGAAATCAGTGAACATAACAGTTACCATTGTAAACGCTTTTGCTCTGGTATCGCCTGTTACCTTCAGTTCTTCTGCCACATCCTTGGGAAGGATGTTCAGGAGTAACTCCTCCGAAATATTTTTTTCAACTTTGATGGTATGTACGAACCAGGCACATGTTGAAAATATGACGGTGAAGGAAGTTACCAGGTTCATCGAATAGAACAACCTTATAATGGATTCGTCCACTTCCAGCGGATGACCATAAAGAGTTGGCTGATAGAGGGCAGTAATAAGAATACAGACAACGAAGATTATCATATAAACAATGGCAGGCCGTATGGAAAGAAAGATCAGCGTGCCCAGCGGGGTAAGGAAAGCCCAGGCGATAATCATTCCGCTGTCATGCATGCTGCCGATGCCCCATTGACAGGTAACAGGTACAATGATAGTACCTAAGAATACTGCATGAGCAAGGAGGTAATGGTTTTTCAGGACATGCGAAACAATGATCATGACGAAAACCATGATCCCAAATAAGCCGGCGGCAACAGTGGGGATTGACCATCCGAAAATCAAATACCACATGAGCCACCAGGCCACACCGCATAGAAACAAAAATGAGGAGATGATCACCAGCAATCGTTTCTGGAAGGCTAAATCAGGAGAATCTCCTTCATCGCGTGCATAAAGTCTTGCATACTTGAACATACGATACGCTTAATAACTTATTATTTTAAGGCCAGGTTAAAGCCTATGTCCGAATGCCAAATATACAATTTTACTAAACGTAGTTCTTGTTATTATTTCTTGTTAGATTGTCAACTCAACAGCAATTCATAGTATCACATTCTTACACGTTAAACTTCTACCCCCATGGCTCAGGAAAATGACAAATTACCTATAGTACATCGCGGCAGTTTGCCCAGGGAGCAGGCCAGGCCACTAACAACGACGCATAAGACAAGGCCACAGATGGAAGGAATTTCATCGAGGAACCTCATAAAATACTTACCATGGGTCAACGTTACGGGTGGATTCTATCGGGTCAACCGGAGACAAATTATTGAGATCATCCCGGGAAAGGTCACATTTCTTGACGAAGAGGGAAAGGGACAGCCCAGGATTTTTGGACCTTCTCTGGCGCAGATACCCTTCCTCAGCCGTATAAAGGATGAAGCTGCAGTATTGGAAAAAATAGCAGCTGCAGCCAAGAAAATAACTATAAAAAAAGGTCCCAAGCCTATTACTAGAAAAGGCTTAAAACCGGATGCTATTTACATTATCCTAAGTGGCAAGGTCTCCTTTTACGAATCGGGGGTCTACAATGAAGGCGACCACATCGCGATTATGGGACCCGGCCATTATTTTGGAGACTTCGGCATTCATGATTCAACGCTTAAGTACAATTATGATTCCATAGCCACCACGGATGTAATACTCTTTAAGATCGGCTACGCTGCTATTAAGTCTGCCATGACGATCGCGGGATACAACAAGCACAGTAAGGATCACAAGGAACACTTAAAAAATCTGGAAAAAGGCGCCAACCGGAAGGGAGAATCGATCATCAAACACCATTCCTATCTCCATGACGCGGAACATGATATCCCCAGCACCTTCGTGGCCTACGACGCTAAACCGCGTGAATATGAATTGAATGCTGCGCAATCCATCTTGAGGGTTCATACCAAGGTTGCCGACCTGTACAACTCGCCATTCAATCAAACCGAAGAGCAGGTAAGGCTTACCATTGAAGAACTTAGGGAAGCCCAGGAATGGGACATGGTCAATAATCCGGAATTTGGATTGTTGCACAATGTGGACTATCGCCAACGCATTCATACCAAGACAGGTCCGCCCACGCCGGATGATATGGATGAACTTTTGTCCAAACGTAGAAAAACAAAGTACATCTTTGCCCATGCAAAGGCCATCGCCGCATTTACACGCGAATGCACAAAGCGTGGGATCTATCCCGATACCATTGAATTGGATGGCAGGCAAGTGATTGCCTGGAGAGGTTGTCCTATCCTGACCTGCAATAAGATCCCGATCGAAAAAGGTCTCACCTCCATTATCGCCTTGAGGACCGGAGAAGATGACCAGGGCGTAGTAGGACTTTATCAAATGGGTCTTCCGGAAGAGGTCGAGCCAAGCCTGTCAGTAAGATTTATGGGCATCGATGACAAAGCTGTTATCTCTTACTTGTTAACGAATTACTTCTCCGTTGCTGTACTTGTTCCGGACGCCCTTGGTGTACTTGAGAGTGTTGAGGTAGGGGTTCACTAAGTTTAGCACGCTCTTATGCACAGCACGGCAAACACAATAGATCTAATCGCCAGGGTTCTGGGAACTGGTCCTTCGGGCCTGGGAACCAAAACCACAAATATTGCGGCCATCCTGAGCCGGCCCGATCTGGAGTCTGATACTGAATTGCGGCACCGTCTGCCTTACCGTAACGATGAACCACTGGGCATGGAACTGAATGAAAGGTTGATCACCTGGGCGGAAAGTATCGGTCTATACGAAGGACATTTGGATTATCTGCGAAAATGCAATTTCGGTCGTTACGTTATGTTGACATATGCTTTCTCCGAAGACCGCGAACGCTTATTCATGGCTGGTCAGGCGATGCTCGCCCTGTTTGGGTTGGACGACTACTTTGTTGATGATAAGCGAGCCGGTTCTACGCTGGACATGGTTGGAAGGAACCTTTCACTCTGTATGTCAGCAATAGACGAGCCCTTCTTCACCCAAAAGTACAATGACGATACCGCCAAAGGACTCAGTGAGCATGCGGTACATGTAGCGCTTCGGCAGTATATCGCAAAAACTGCAAAATTCGGAACACCTCAGCAGGTAGCCAGAGTTCGTCACGAGGACATGTGTTTATTTGTGGCGATGTGCCAGGAATCCAGCTGGAGAATCAATAAAATGATTGCTCCGGTTTGGGAATACCTTGGCGGCCGACAGATGAATGGTTTTACACCATGTTTAACCATGATTGACATCGTAGACGCATATGAACTTCCCCACAATATCTATTCCATGCCTCAGGTACGGAAAGTGGTCAAGCTTGCAGGGTTGATTTGTGTAATGGTGAACGACCTGGTATCTACCGAAAAGGAGGAAGAAGCGGGTGTGCATCAGTTTGGCATCCGGGAAGCGATACAGAAAGAAGAAGGTTGCACGCCTGAGGAAGCACATAAAATGGGTGTTCGCCTCCACAATGATTTGCTGAGGATCTTTGAAGACGAATCAAGCAAGTTGATGGTCTATGCAACACCGGAACTCAGAAGGTACCTGGTCGGCCTGGAAGCCTGGATCGCAGGCAGCCATCGATGGCACACTACCAGCGACAGGTATACACAGAATTGAAAACGTTCATCGCGGTTGAATAAGCATTCACAATTAAAGCATTCACAAATATTATATCTGTAACAAAACGAAGCCCCGGCAAGTCGGGGTGAATTCAATAATCATTACATCTGATTTGCTCTGTTATCATCCTATTCTATCTTTTATCTTTCGCATATTCCCATGAGTGTCTGCTTCATTAACGAGTATGTCTTATGGCTCTGCGCGCTACCAACCAACTCATCGGGCAATAATGAATTTAAGTCGATAGGTACCAGGATTTCCATACTTGATGTTGAGCATGTAAAAGCCGTTGGGTTCGGCAAGATCCAGCATTACATTGGTCTGCTTCGATGTGAACGTTTGAACTATTCTACCCTGTGAATCCACTATCGTGTATTCTCGCGGGTTTTCAAAAAATTCCTGGTCTCCAGACTCACGAGATGAATAGCTAACATAGATCTTGTCTGAAGCCGGGTTGGGTAAAATATTTACAGGCGGACAGGATGCACAATCATCCGGAATGACGGTCACATACTTATTTTTTTTATTGCTGTCACCGCACGCATTGGTTTTCCATACCTGAACGATTCCGCTTTCAGCAGCAGATCCAATCCAGATTTCAATACTTCTGCCAGAATCCGCTCCAACACGAAGAAACCCATCAGGAACTGTCCAGACAAAAGTTTCATTTTTCTCATCTTGATCCGCGACATTAAGCCGAATCACAGACCCTTTTGATACCTCGGACGGACCCAATAATTCTCCTATGTCAGACGGCAACTCCACCTTTTTATCTACAACAGAAGCCATTGTATCATCAAGCTTCTCTCTCATTACGCTCACCTGACCATTGGATAATTCCGACATGCAGTTGGGTAGCGTGTACCCAGACATGATGTTGGTCATGTTTATTGTGGGGTTGCTGCTAACATTGCAATATTCACAGTTACTCACAAATTGACAAGTACCTGGATCAACACATGCATTTTCTTTCACGTTATCAACTGCGGTACCAAGATTGCCATCAAAAGTATGTGGTAATCCAAGGCAATGACCCATTTCATGACTCACTACCCTTGTGGTTGCAACTTCATACGTCGTAGATCCTCCTGAACAGTGATTGACAGTACGCGTGCCACCAATGATCATAATTCTTTTATTGTCTGATGGAACAAATCCTCCACGGATCGGACTGTTTGAGGGAAGTAAATAGATGTTAATTGCGTCTGTATGTTGAAGTGAATTCGGATCGTTAGCTAGTTCCGTAAGTTCAATAGCCAGTTGATTTGGATTAGTATAGAAATTATTGATCCAATCTCGGGCACCGATGAGCTTAAAGTAAAATCCATATGGATTAAGGGTTGAATTGAGATTTTTCAATATATCGGTATCAATTGTTGAACTGTAGCCAGTCCACCCGTTTCCATATCCCTCCACTCTGTGGAGATAAACATTAATCCAATAGATTTTGCAGGGTTGTAGTATTTCCTGCCTTCTATAAAATGCGGTGCTTTGTTTATTAATTGTGGAATCGGACAGACAATAGGTTTGGCTCTTGGCTATTGCGGAAACGGACAAAACAAGAATTATTATCCACAGTGTTTGAGGAGGTTTCACTTTTTTTGACTGCCCCACATGAGGGGTAGTTGTAGTTAAAAATAATAAAAAGGGCTTAGACTTCTTTCAAAGTCGTGGGAAAATTGCTAACGGTGCTGCCAACATTTGGCGGAACCTGGATAAACAAATAGCCAATAATGAAGTAAGAGACCTTCCACTGCATCTCCATTGCCCGTGAACCGTCAATACAAAAGTTTACGTCATTGCGCCTGCCCCGCAATCGGCGAGGAACCGAAGCGCGGTATGTGCGCAGGCGTGAAGCAA
>JAOUDZ010000017.1 GCA_029858965.1 Cyclobacteriaceae bacterium | reverse complement strand
ATTGCAATAAATTGTATCCTCACCGCTTTGGCATATATGCTCTTCCCGTATATTTGGCGCAGTTAACACAGATAACTGACAAAGCTGTATTTGTCAATTGTGCATATCATGAAGAATTGGTTAAAAATTGTTGCAGTTGCATTGCTGTTCTATGTTCACATCGCTGGTATACTATTCGCCGTGCCACGGCTAAACATACTTAACGAAACGATCAGAGCATTGTACTTCCATGTGCCAATGTGGTTTGGCATGGTACTCCTTTTCCTCTTGTCGGTATATTACTCGATACGCTACCTGAGAAATCCTTTACCGCAGCACGATTACAGGGCTGTTGAATATGCTAATGTGGGATTGGTCTTTGGAATATTGGGAATGCTCACAGGCATGCTTTGGGCTAATTTTGCCTGGGGCTCACCCTGGCATGGTGACCCGAAGCAAAATGGTGCGGCGATAGCACTACTGGTATACCTGGCGTATTTTGTTTTACGCGGATCCGTCGAAAATGAGGAGCAAAGAGGTCGTCTGAGTGCTGTCTACAACATTTTTGCTTTTGCAGCTATGGTGCCACTCATTTTCATTATCCCGCGCATGACAAGTTCCATGCACCCTGGAAGCGGTGGTAATCCAGGATTCAACATGTACGACCTGGACAGCCGCATGCGCCTCGTATTTTATCCGGCTGTTGTTGGTTGGTTTTTGGTTGGGGTCTGGATTGTATCGCTTCGCGTCAAAGTAAGAACACTAGAAGAAGAAATACTTGAAATAGAACATGGAAAGATTCACTAAAAACGTCCTCTGCTGCATACTACTATTGATTTCTGCCTCAGCAAAGGCACAATCGCAGGTAGAAATGGCCGATGGAATGCGCGCTGAGGGCAAGATTTATGTAGTAGTTGCCATTATCCTCATTATTTTGACCGGGTTCATATTATATCTGGCAATTCTGGACAGAAAGGTCAAGAAATTAGAGAATCTCCTGACAGACAAGAATCGGCCGGGCAAATAGTAGTTTCTGGCTTTTTTCAGGAAGCAATCCCTAATTTTCTGCTCAATTGTATCTAATTTTGCGCTGGCAATATGGTGTAATTATGAAAAAATCGCACATTCTGATATTAGTAGTCATCGCAGCGGCGGTCACCATTATCGTCTCCACCGCCGGCGACGCAAGTACCTATGTAGGCTTTGATGAGGCCCATGTTATGTCTACTGCCGGCAATAAGAAAGAAATTCACGTTGTAGGAGAATTAAAGAAAGATGCCAACGGGCATATAATTGGACTGGAAGAAGGGCCTGACAAAGTTTCTTTTTCATTTATCATGGTCGATGACAATGGAAAAGAGCAGAAAGTGACGTACAGCCAACCTATGCCATCCGATTTTACCCGCTCGGAAAAGGTGGTTGTCATTGGAAGTTATGATCAAGAGAATTTTAAAGCCAGCAAGATCCTGTTGAAATGCCCTTCCAAGTACCAGGAGCAAAAGATTAATATTTAATGTGGTAACATTGGATTCAGTTACCATCCCAAGCTAGTAGCTGACCCGTGGTTTTATATGGTAAAATAAGTGATCATGCATTATTTCATTGGTGGCCTGGGTCACCTTTTTGTTATTACTTCCTTTATCACGGCGTTGGTTGCCGCATTTGCCTATTTTAAGGCAACGACGGTTTCGGCTCTGGAGCAGAAACGGTTCTGGCTTCAGAATGGTAAAGCAGGTTTCTATATTCACGCAGTTGCCGTTTTGGGCATTTGCATCACCCTTTTCATAATTATATCGAAACACTACTTTGAATACCATTATGCATACAATTACTCCGACAAAAAGCTTCCTGCATACTATCTCATATCAACTTTTTGGAACGGGCAGGAAGGTAGTTTTATCCTCTGGATGTTCTGGCAAGCGGTACTGGGCATAGTAGTCATCAATACGAATAAGTTTTGGGAAGGACCAGTCATGACTGTTTTCGCGCTTGTCCAGGCTTTTCTTGCCTCTATGATCTTAGGTGTGGTAATACCTGGGCTTGATTTTAGAATTGGAAGTTCTCCTTTCATTCTGCTGCGTGATGCCATGCCTGAGGCGCCGATTTTCATTGCACAACCAGAATTTGTCCCCAGGGACGGAAACGGATTGAACCCCCTGTTGCAGAATTATTGGATGGTGATTCATCCGCCAACGCTATTCTTAGGATTTGCAACAACGCTGGTTCCTTTTTCATTTTGCATCGCAGGATTGTGGTTGAGAAAATACCGTGACTGGGTTCGCCCTGCCCTGCCATGGGCTTTGTTCAGCGGGGCCGTACTTGGCCTAGGAATTCTCATGGGCGGATATTGGGCTTATGAAACACTGAATTTTGGAGGCTATTGGAATTGGGATCCAGTAGAAAATGCCGTGTATGTTCCATGGCTCATCCTTATTGCATGCATCCACACTATGATCACCTATAAAAACAGCGAGACAGCCTTAAAGGCATCCATTGTTTTGGTAATCTCCGTGTTTGTACTCATACTGTACTCCACATTTCTAACCCGAAGCGGGGTTCTGGGTGATGCCTCGGTTCACTCCTTTACTGACCTGGGACTTTCAGGTCAATTGCTCATTTACTTACTGTTTTTCATGCTTGCGGCCATTGCCCTGGCAATATTCCGATGGAAGGAAATTCCGACATCTGAAAAGGAAGCCTCCGTTTACTCCCGTGAGTTCTGGATTTTTATAGGCGCGATAACCCTTTGCCTGATGGGCTTCCAGGTGCTCATGCCCACTTCTATTCCGGTTTGGAACAAAATAATAGGGCTGTTCGGGGGCACTTCAAACCTGGCACCACCAGCAGATCAAATTGGATTCTATTCAAGATTTCAATTATGGTTTGCGGTTGTGGTGGGTTTTCTTTCCGGTGTTGGTCAGTTTTTCTGGTGGAAAAATATTAGCAAGGAAGAACTCAAGAAAGAGCTTACTGTCCCAGCGCTCGTAGCGCTCGTCCTTTTCGCAGTAATTATTACCCTTGGAAAGGTTCATAACTTTTCATACCTGATGCTTACACTAGCCGGTGTATTCACGTTGGTAACCAATGCAAAGATTTTGCTATCACTGTTGCAGTCCAGTCCAGGACTTTCAGGCGGTGCTGTGGCGCACATTGGAATAGGAATGATGCTGGTTGGCATTATGTTTTCAGCCGGTTACTCGAGGGTGGTTTCGCTGAACAACACCGGGATGCTTATTTCAAAAGAATTCAGCGAAGATTTTAACAGAGAAAACCTTCTTCTTTTTGTGAATGAACCTCGCACAATGTGGGGATATGATATTGAATATTTGGGAGAACGACTTGAGCCACGGTATCATGCCGGATTCATTCGCAGTGGTGATGTCGCCAAAACAGGTGATGACGACCGTGTAATCGCGAAAGTTGAGATCCCGCTTGAAGGAAAAACATACAAGGTTAAAGACACCATTGAGATTCATGGTGAAAATACGTTTTATGAAATTCAGCTCCGCCGCAGAGGCAATACTTACACCTTGTATCCGCGTGCGCAAATCAATCCTGAAATGGGAGGACTACTGGTTTCGCCGGATATCTACAGAACGGTTACTGCCGACTTATATACCCACGTTTCATCGGTCATGAAACCAACTGAGGACGAAGAGTGGAGTAAGCTGGAAGAGATGAGAATCAAACAGGAACAGAAATTCTTTGTCAATGACTACGTCGCCGTTTTGCAATCAGTTGACCGTGTATTTGAGGTTGAGGGCATTCCCCTGACCAACGAAGACGTAGCCGTTAGGGCAAAGGTGTATATACAAGGGAAGAAAGGCGATTACTTTGCCGAACCCATTTTTCTGATAAAAGATAAAATGGTAGGACGCATTCCGGATGAAATACAGGATCTTGGACTACGCATTTCCCTTTTAAATATTCACCCGGAAACGAATGAGTTTAGTATCGGTATCAATACACGGCAGAAAGATTGGGTAGTCATCAAAGCATTGGAGAAGCCATTTATTAATGTGCTGTGGATTGGCACCCTGATACTCATGACTGGTTTTGGAATAGCCATATCCCGAAGAATACGCGAATTCCGCAAAATGAAAGAAAAGGGAATGGAATAGCATAACAACCGGCAAATAGTGTTGCCGTTATGTCATTAGTTTTTCTATTAATTCATCCACACTGATACCTTCAGCTTCGGCCTTGAAATTCAGCACAATCCGATGTCGAAGGACAGGTTTTGCAATGGCCTGCACATCTTCAATATCAGGAGAATATTTGCCGTTCAATATGGCGTTGCATTTTGAACCCAACACGAGGTACTGCGAAGCCCTTGGACCAGCACCCCATTCCAAATAATCATTCGCAATATCAACACTGCCTTCTACGCCAGGCCTGGTCTTGTTGGCCAACGCAACCGCGTATTCAATTACGTTATCTGCGATTGGGACTCTTCTGATCAGATGCTGGAAGTAGCCAATCTCTTCACCTGTCAGGACCAGACTTACCTTTCTTTGTTCATCTGACGTAGTGCTCCTTACAACTTCCACTTCATCTTTAAAAGAAGGGTATGTAAGCTTGATGTTAAACATAAAACGATCTAGCTGTGCCTCGGGCAAGGGATATGTCCCTTCCTGTTCAATGGGATTTTGTGTTGCCAGAACGAAAAAAGGTCTGGGTAATTCGTACCGTTGCCCCGCAATGGTGACAGCATATTCCTGCATGGACTCCAATAACGCGGCCTGTGTTTTTGGGGGTGTCCTGTTGATTTCATCTGCCAATAAAATATTCGCAAATACGGGGCCTTTCACAAACTTGAAGTTCCGCTCTTTGTCCATCGTCTCAGCACCAATGATATCTGATGGCATCAAATCAGGTGTGAATTGAATTCGTTTGAACGCGAGATCAAGCGAAGTGGCAATCGTCTGCACGAGCAAAGTCTTCGCCAATCCCGGCACACCAACCAAAAGGGAATGGCCCTGACAGAAGATCCCGGTTAGCACCTGACGTACAACCTCCTCTTGTCCTATGACAACATTGGAAATTTCAGCCTTAAGTTTTTTATAAGCAGCGGCCAACGCATCAGCGGCCTCAACATCAGAAGAAAAATTTGTCATTGTCACTGGTCTAATAGTCCACAGTTATCATACATTGGGTCGATATTAATAAACACATCCAACCTCGCTTTTTGAAACCATTTTTGTAAAATTCTATCTTTCTTTTCGTTAAGGGTTGCTGCGTAAATTTTGGTCCAATCCTCCTCCAGCGATGCCTGGTGTGGCGGAATCCTGGACTTGTAATACAATATCCTTACAGCATTTTTACCATCATCTGTTCGATAAGCAATGGGTTTCGAAATCTCACCTACTTTCATTGAGTCAAGCTTGAAAAATATAATCGGATCCAACTCATCTACTGTTAATTGAACACCGCCATCGCGATCACTGAAGAAACCGCCATTGCCTTTCGTTTGAACATCATCAGAATACTCTTTTGCGGCGTTCTGGAACTTGAGACTGTCGTGGACGATCAGACTACGAATACTATCAAGATAGCGCATAGCATCGTCCAAATCAGCCTGTGACGGCTCAGGTGACATGAGTATATGCCGGGATTGGTATTCATTGCCTCTGCGCTCAATTAACTGCATAATGTGAAAACCAAAAGGCGACTTAAACGGCGTTGAAATTTCGCCAGGCTTTAATTTAAATGCCATAGCCTCATATTCAGGCACCATCCTGCCACGACCTGACCAACCCATCTCTCCGCCATTTGAAATTACACTTGGATCATCTGAATATTCCTTAGCCAATGTTGCAAATTCTTCCCCGGCCAATATTCTGTCCCGGATTCTGCTCAACTCAGTTCGTGTAATGTTCTCCTGCGCTTCGCTTACTTTGGCAACCCTTACCATTTGCGCCACCTCAACGGAGGCAGAAAAGTAAGGCAAGCTGTCTTTCGGAATCTTACTAAAAAACCGCTTCACTTCCGACGGAGTTACACCTACACCTTCCGTCATTGTTTCTTCCATTTTGCTCACAATCATCTGCTCGCGAATTTGTTCGCGTAACTCCAGCTTGACTTGCTCCATTGTTTTGCCATACAAGACCTCCAATTCATCCACGGTTCTTCCCGATTGGGCCAATATCATGTCCATTCGGTTTTCCGTGTTCAAATCCACTTCGGCATCAAGAACCATAACAGAGTCAATCTCCGCCTTAGCCAACATGAGTTTATTGCGTACCAACATGGCTAAATATTGACACTTCGTCTCATCTGAAGGAGCACCTCCATTCGTAATGTAATCCTGATAGGCGCGTTCCAATTCGGATTTGATGACAATGTAGTTGTCAACCTTGGCAATTATTTCATCTACCACAAAGCCTTCGTTTTCTGCAGGCGCGGTATCCTGACCTGTGGCTTGTCCCAAGGCAGCGCACAACAGGAGTGTGAAGAAAAAAAATCTTTTGTATCCCGTGGTTTTCATATCAATTATAAATCTCAAACTCATTTTGATCCATTGCATATCTATATACTTCATCCTCCAACTCCTTTGCCAACTGCACTTTTCGTTTATTCAAAATAATATTACGAATATCATCTTTTACAAACTCCAGCGGAGATATATTATCAGAGATTCTGTATTGCACTACTCTTAAATAATATAGAAAGTTTTCATCCGAAGTTTCATGATAAGGGTTTGACTTGAGAAACGGTATTTTATTTGGAATCTCAGCCAAAGGTGAATTCTTGACAAGTTCATCATAGACCACCCAATTAGAACCCGAGATGTGGTATGCTACCGCAAAGCTCAGACAATAAGACTTCAACTCATTTTCGTCCTTCTCCTGTTTAGAAAAAATCAACTCCTTTATCTTTTCAGTGCGGGGGGCATTTTTCGGAATCTTTATGAATGTTCCCTGAACAATATTCTGCTTGAGTATAAAATTGTCAATATTAGCTTTATAATACTTTTCTATTTCTTCCATTGAGACAGCGGTATCCAAATGCTGTTTGATATAATATGTCTGGTACTCATAGGCAATAATGCTATAGCGGTAGTCCAGTATCTTGCGTTCAACCTGGGCTTCGTTTATGTCAATTTTGCGTGAAGCTTCCTGGATTAACAATTGTTTTCGGATCCAGCTGTTGATGTACGCCTCCACGAGCTTTGTGCTGTCCTCCGCCGGCGTTCCCGGTGCAATTATACCAACGAGTTCATCTTTATAAAGATATGAATCGTTGGCTCTGGCGGCAGGCTCCCGGCCTGCATCTCCCGCGGCATTATTGGCCTTCATTTTGATCAAATCACAACCGACAAGAGACAAGCCAGCAAACAGCAGAAACACGATATGACCCCATCGCAAGCCGAGGATAGCCCTAATTCGCCCCCAATTGGTGTAAAATATATCGTTTCCCCTTTTCATTGACCTTTACGGTATACTTCTTTCTTAGCTGTTCTAACCACATTTTCTCCAAAAAAGCCTGATAATCAGAAATTACCCGCGGTCTGCATTCCTCAAACGACATCGGACCAGGTGGCAGTATATCCTTAAGCCACGCAAGGTAATATATTCCGCTGTTTTCTGCAGAATAAACACCGGCTGCCCAGGGTATCTTCTGGAAAACTAGTTTTTCTTCCTGTCCGTAAAATCCAGACTCGGTTTTGATTTTTTGGTCAGTAACAAATTCCTGAATCTTAGCCTCATCACCGGTCACGATGATTTCTTTTAGCGGGGCCCCAAAATCGCCGTTTTTTGATGAATACAGCACTACATTAGCTCGCTCCCCGGCCAAATAATTTG
This sequence comes from Cyclobacteriaceae bacterium, assembly GCA_029858965.1. Classification (GTDB taxonomy): domain Bacteria; phylum Bacteroidota; class Bacteroidia; order Cytophagales; family Cyclobacteriaceae; genus Chryseolinea. The sequence continues at coordinate 61,259 of JAOUDZ010000017.1, read as the reverse complement.
AAACATGGTTCGCATAGTATTCATGCTGCCCTACCGAGTCGTCAGAGGCCTTGTTCCAGACCTCCTTTTCCATGATTTCAAATAACAGGATCCCTTCATAGTATTCCCTAAGCAGGTAACGATACGTGGGATTCTCATTTATGATTTTTTCCTCAGCCAGTTGAAGGATGCTGGCATCAATGAAATTGTTGTACAGCTGCTCAAGATATTTTACTGGCGGCAGCGCATTAGACCGCTGGTTCTGTTGCGCATAGGCAAGAAAATCCCGCGCGGTGTAGGCCCCGCTGCGCAGGTAGAACAATACACTTGTCTCACTATCCGGAAAATCCGGGCTCCTCCATGCTCCCTTCATGAGGCTGGAGTCAGCCAAAGCCAATACTGCAGTCTTAACGGATTGATCTTCCTTGAGCTGATATGCCTTGCGCAACCTGGTTTGGGTAGCCTGCTTAGATAACTCCGTCCGTTCATCGCGCAACACACGACTTTTCAATGAAGGTTCTATTGCCTGAAAGGACGGTAATGGTATTCTCTTCTCAAGGCGGATAATGTGCCATCCATATTGGGTTTGAAAAGGGTCTGATATCTCTCCCGGCTTTTGCAGGAAAAACGCTATCCTTTCGAATTCAGGCACTGCGGCCATGGCGCCGGTCCCAATGGGCCTGAGTCTCCCACCATTGTCCTTTGTCGCAGGATCTTCAGAATACTCCCTGCATAAATCTTCCCAATTCACACCGGCCTGCAATTGATCGTAAATTGTGAAAATCGTATTCTTCGCCTTTTCATTGTCTCTTTCATCGCCGGTACGTGTCATGATGTGGGAAACCTCTACCTCCCCCTGAGCAGGTCTTTTGTCAAACACCTTAATGATATGATACCCAAATTTCGTCCTTACTGGCAAACTGACATCCCCCTGTCGGGTTTGATACGCCGCAGTCTCGAAAGGAAAGACCATTTGCAGCGCTGTAAAATAGCCCAGATTCCCCTGATTGCTTTTTGCAGAAGGATCCTCAGAATACATCGCAGCCGCTTTTGAAAAATCTTCGCCTGCGATGATGCGATTTCTGATATCTGTAATTTTGGTATAGGCCTTCAGTGTATCTTCCGGAAGGGCATCAGCCTTTACGCTGATCAATATGTGGGAGGCTTTGACATCGTATTTCATTCTGTCATAAGTCAGTCTCACCAAACTGTCTGCAAGTTTGGCGTCAGGCAGGTAAGGCTTGCGTAATTCATCTTTGTAGGAATTGTATTCTTTCACAAAGGAATCCAGCGTATCCAAACCTCGATGCCGTGCCTCTTGCACTTTAAGCTTAAAGTTGATAAACAACTTCATATACTCATCCACTTTCTCTTCCGTAAAATCTTCCGCTTCATTTTGATGATTCTTCTTATACAGGTATACGAATTCATCGACTGTAACCGGGTTTCCTTCTATGGAAAAAACCGCGATGGTCTTATCCCTTCTTTCTTTACCATTCTTATCCTGGCCAACGCTGAAGGAAATAATTGTACTGCAGAATAGCATCAAGGCTGCACATTTCAACATAAGTTTCGTACGCTTCTGATTTACTTGAATTGGACGGTTTTGACAAGGCGGCAGATGTTTCTGCCTTCATGTTTTTGGTATTCGACTTTGTCCATGATCGATTTAACAAGTCGAATGCCCAATCCTCCCTTGCGCTTTTGGTGGATTATGCTGTCAATACCAGGTGTGTTGAATTCATTGATATCAAACACGGTGCCGTCATCAATAAGCTCGAACACCAGCGGTTTCTCTTTTTCAATCCGGATGTTGAGCTCAAACAAATCATCGGGGTTACAGTTGTGTGCGTGTATGATTAGGTTTGAACACATCTCATCCAGGGCCAGCACAATCTCGCTTATCTCCAACTCGGAAATGGCATGGTTTTTCAGTGCGCCACGGATAAAGTCCCGGACGTTCTTCAGGTTTTCGATGTTACAACCAACTTTAAATTTATAGTTCATTTACAATCTTCTTCGCTTGAACTTTGTCTTTCCCGATTTTCAACAACTCATTTAGGCCAAGTATATCAAATGTATTGGCGACCTTATCACTCATGCCAAACAAGACCATCCTAATATTCCGGTCATTAAACTCCTCTATGTACGACATAAATACACCTAACCCAGCTGAGGAGATGTATTCCAGCGCGCTGCAGTCGACGAGGATTTTAATAAATCCTTCTCCAACACTTTTAGCAATGGCCAGGTCAAGCTCAATGGAGGAACTCGCATCTATTTCGCCAATTAGTGCGATAATATCTGCTCCGTCTTCTTGGAGTCTCTTGATGTGGATCATAGGTTATAAACGTTATTTGAATATTAATGTTCCTTCTATGTTTTTCCCGACTTGCGGTTAATTGAACCTGACAATCATTGTTGTATAATCATCATCAATATTATCAGTACCCGAAAAAGCATACAAATTCTTGATCAAGTGGTCCTGGACCTGGGCAGCGGAAAGTGAAGAGACTTCCTCAACACTTTCAAGCAATCTATTGTATCCAAATTCTTCTCCCTTGCTATTTTTTGCCTCCGTAATGCCGTCGGTATAGAGCACCATCAAGTCTCCTTGTACATATTCGAACTCATATGCGTGAATGAAATTAGTATAAGTTTTGTTGCGTACCATTCCCAACGCCACACCCTTGTCTTTAAAATATGTTACCTGCTTGCTTAGGGACGAGTAATACAGCACGGGGCAATGCCCTGCCCGGGCATACTTAATTTTTTTGGTCTCTGTATTGATAACGAAATAGGTAGCTGAAATGAATGAGCCACGCTCCAGACAGTAGACCAATGCCTGATTAGCATGTACCATGAAATTATCCGGCTCCATATCGCTTTGCGCCAGGCTGTGAAAAATTCCTTTCATCTGCGACATGTGGAATGCGGCTGTGGTCCCTTTGCCCGAAACGTCCGCAATAATAATAGAAATCAGATGGTCGTTAATGCGCAAGGTATCATAATAGTCACCGCCTACTTCATCGGCGGATTCTGAAAAAGCTGCGATTTCAAAGTCTTTGTCCTGTTCGAGCAGCGTCGGCAACAAACTTTTTTGCACCGTCTTTGCAATTTTCAACTCTTCCTTGTAGCGTTCGTTTTGCAAAGCTTCTTCCATCAACCTGAAGTTCTCTATCGAGATACCCGCCTGGTTCGAAAATGTGGAAACGATTTTTGTCATTTCCTTGTTGAAGCCCTCCGGTAATTCTTTCAATAAGGCAAGGTTACCGATGTTCTCGCCTTTTACATAAATCGGAAAAGCCAGGATTGAACGAAACCTTGAACCTCGTAGTGAAGCCAAATGCTTTGACAGGTTTTTCGTTTTTTCATTCCCCTGATCGAACACTCCCTTAATGTGATGAGCGTTGAGGTGATTGATGATTTCTTGCGATTCCTTGTCCGTTATCTTGTAGGTGAAGAGTTTTTGTTCCTGGGCATTGCTGTTGATCTCCAGCCAGGCCGCATCTGCGAATACAGAGCTAACAGAAGTTTCCAATAGAATATTATACACGCTTTCTTCGCTTTGCTCTGTTTGGATAGACTGACTGATGCGTTGAAAATTTACAACCTCTTCCAGTTTCTGCTCAAAAACGGAGGTAGTCGGCAGATTAAATAATATCACCAGGAAAGAAAAAATACTGTAGATAGTAACAAATACGATCAGCGACAAAACAAAGATGTGATACCGATAGTCTGTAAAATAAGGTGAAATGTTTCCTATGCTTTCAGTCAATGCGCTGTTCGTATAGAAGATGTAAAGCAGGTAAAATATTGTGAGCAGGAGCAGCAACAAGCTGGTCCATTTCTGCCTGAAATTCAGGAATGCGACCCACTTCATATTTCCGGAAAGTACAAGGCCTGCCACCACAAAAATGCCAAGCAGTGTACCATAGAGCCATTCAACAAGAGGTATCTTAAAACTGTTATAGACCAGACTTGCCAGCAAACCGAATTCAAAAAAAGCCCAGAGTCGCAAAAGCCATTTTGACTTCTGATATAAAATGAGCCGTTTCCATGCGCTGAACGCCATCATCAGGAAACTTATCATCAGACCAAGATTGATCAGGTAGATCAGATCCTTAAATACGATGTGTGTGGTAAGTTTGGTGTCATTCAACAGGAACTCTACCAAGCGGAGCGCGAGGGAAACTACTGTTGCGACAAGCCCGGTGGCAAATACTCTCCACAACAAGTCTACAAAATTCAGCACTTCATCCCTTTCAATTTTGAGCTTGTAGTAATAGAAGAGCGAAAGGATGAAAAGGTTGAGCATAACGCCTGGCAGCCATGTGGGCAAATCAGGTTTGATGTCATTAGCGGAGCTGAACAGGACAGACAGGTCCGTAAACACCAAGGCCAGCCAGGTAATAAAACCCACCGTAAAGAGTAGTCTGGTTATCGCTTTTGTGTGCACAAAATGCTGGTTGAACCCAAAAAAAGCCAATTTTTTGATTGGCCTTACAATTATAGGAATAATTATTGGGGCCGGTTTGAGAAAACCCCGCTGAGACAACAATTGTTCCACACAGCATGAGGAAAAACGATGTGCAGACGTGGAAGCCGGAAAATATAAGGGACAACGCTTATACTCACTTTCTTCAATTGAAGATTCAGGATTTCAGCTGTGAAAGTTAGTTATTTCCGTAGAAATTTATTCTACTTCCTGCTGTAATTCGGCGCCTCCCGGGTAATGGTAACATCGTGCGGATGGCTTTCATATACCCCTGCCGCCGTGATTTTTACAAATTTTGCCTGCTTGAGTTTCTCTATGTTTTTGGCTCCGCAGTAGCCCATGCCGGCCCTCAGCCCGCCAGTAAGCTGGTAGAGCACTTCCGATACCAGACCTTTGTAAGGAACACGGCCGGAGATACCTTCCGGCACCAACTTCTTGATGTCGTCTTCCGCATCCTGGAAGTAGCGGTCTTTCGAGCCGTCTTCCATCGCCTCCAATGACCCCATACCCCGGTATGTTTTGAATTTTCTTCCTTCGTAAATTATCACTTCGCCAGGGGCCTCTTCAGTTCCGGCCAGCAGGGAGCCGATCATGACACTATCAGCGCCGGCAGCAATTGCTTTGACAACATCTCCGGAAAAACGAATACCCCCATCAGCAATGACACAAACACCAGAACCTTTCAGTGCTTTCGCTGCTTCATATACGGCAGAAAGTTGTGGCAATCCTACGCCGGCAACTACGCGGGTAGTACAAATACTACCCGGGCCTACCCCCACCTTTATTGCGTCGGCACCCACTTTGGCTAATGCCCGTGCAGCTTCGGCCGTAGCGATGTTTCCAACGATCAGGTCAAGCTCGGGGTATTTCTTTTTTACACGCTTTGCCGCATCCATAACCCCTTTTGAATGACCATGCGCCGTATCGATACTGATTACATCAGCACCCGCCGCTTTTAAGGCTTCGATCCGGTCAAGAATATCTGGCGTCACACCAACGGCAGCGCCTACACGCAATCTTCCAAAAGTATCCTGACAGGCCGTAGGTTTGTTTTTCTTCTTCTGAATGTCTTTGAATGTAATCAGTCCCACAAGCTTTCCTTTCTTACTGATAATGGGGAGCTTTTCAATTTTATATTTTTTTAAGGTACCCTCTGCCTGTTGCAGGGTTATGCCTTCCGGGGCAGTGATCAGATTATCTTTTGTCATAATCCGTTCCACCGGTACATTCATATCCTTCTGAAATCGTAGATCGCGGTTTGTAATGATTCCAACAAGTTTGTTGTTGTCATCGATGATTGGAATACCTCCTATCTTGAACTCGCGCATGATATTTTCTGCCTCCTGTACGGTGGAGTGAATGGTAAGAGTAATGGGGTCAATGATGAGCCCGCTTTGAGATCGTTTTACCTTGCGCACCTGCTCGGCCTGCAGTTCAACCTTCATGTTTTTGTGGATGAACCCCATGCCCCCTTCCATCGCAACGCTGATCGCCAACTCAGCTTCTGTTACGGTGTCCATGGCAGACGATACCAGGGGAATGTTCAGCCTGATTTTAGAAGTAAGGTTACTGGCGGTGTCAGTTTCACGGGGAAGGACTTCAGAATACGCCGGGACCAGAAGCACGTCATCATAGGTGAGGGCCTCAAAGAGAAATTTGGAAGTGTCGAGTGGCATGGCAAATAATTTACGATCCATTATTTGCAGGGCAAAGGTATAGTTTAAATGCCTAATTCGCTAGCTTGAGCGAATTCTGGGGCATATTTCTTTTTGCATACTTTATGAAAGCCATTTTTATGTGGAAATTCATGCAGCAGCATTATTTTTGACCCGTAAATGGGTCCCCACATAACCAATTATCCCATGAGATTGAGCATACTGTTTTCTACGATTGCCTCTGTTTTTTTTGTTGTGGCTTCTCACGCCCAGGTCCAAACGGGAAAAGCATCTTTCTACGCGGATAAGTTCGAAGGGATACCTACTGCCAGCGGAGAGAAATACAGGCACAGTAAATTAACGGCTGCACACAAAACGCTTCCTTTTGGAACCATAGTCCGGGTCACAAATATGGAAAATAGCAAGTCAGTTGAAGTGACCATCAATGACCGAGGTCCTTATGTTGAAGGCAGGATTATCGATCTTTCCAAAGCTGCGGCAGAGCAGCTGGACTTCTTAAATCATGGTTTGGCCGAAGTAAAATTAGAAGTTGTTGACCCAGGCGATGGGAAAGTAAGCGACATGGGCAGAACAATTGACCAGGTAACCGTTGACGAAAAAGAGTTTTATGGATTTGAAATCTCCAGAAAGAAGCCGAAAGGGTATGGCGTCCAGGTTGGCACCTATCAGGAGTTGGTTAATCTGATGCGCCTCTCCGATAACCTAAAAAACTCTTACAAAAAGGAAATCACGGTACAGGTGAAGATCATTAACGGTGTGAAGTACTATGGGCTCATCCTGGGACAGTTCCCCACGCGCGCAAAGGCTGAAGAATTTCGTGAAGAAGTAAGAAACAAATTCCCGGATGTATTCATTGTTGAATATAGTCGTCTGTAAAACGCTTAGCTGATTACAAAACCTGAATTTTTTATGAATTCCTCAAACGCTACCAGATTAGTAGTTTAATTTCACTATTTCACTAAAAAATTTCCTTGTCATTAATTCATTTTGCACAACTATCTGGCTAGTTTAAGGATATGGAGATCATTGGATACTTTGCTTCTGTCTGCATTGGTCTTATCCTGGGAATCCTGGGAGGAGGTGGTTCAATTCTGTCGATTCCGATCCTGGTTTATCTTTTTCATTTTGATATTGTCCTGGCTTCGGCCTACTCCTTGTTCATTGTCGGGACAACCAGTCTTGTCGGGGCAATTCCGAAGTATAAAGAGCATCTGGTAAATGTAAGGACAGGTCTGTTTTTTGGGATACCTTCAATTGTCAGCATCTTTGCTACACGCAGATGGGTAGTCCATGCCATCCCTGATATTATCTGGCAAGCTGATGGCTTTATCCTTTCGAAGCGTTTATTGCTCCTCGGACTATTTGCATTGCTTATGGTACTTGCCTCCGTTTCCATGATCAGGGAGCGTCGGGAGCGCGAGAATGATCCGGAACGCTTCAGGACATTTCTAGTAATTCTCGAAGGTTTGTTGATAGGATTCCTTACGGGCCTTGTAGGTGCGGGTGGAGGATTTCTTATCATACCTGCGCTGGTATTGTTAACAGGGTTGACCTTTAAGGCGGCCGTTGGAACGTCACTGTTTATTATCGCGATCAACTCATTAATGGGCTTTATGGGCGATCTCTTTAACTATTCGATGGATTGGCAATTCCTGCTGACAATAACCGGACTGGCTGTTGTTGGTATATTGATCGGGAACGTACTATCACAAAAAGTGACATCAAGACAATTGCGAAAAATGTTTGGATGGTTTATCCTTGTTATGGGGTGCTGGATTCTTATACGCGAAGTGCTCCAAAGCTGATCAAGGAACAACTGTGCCACAGGGTAACAGGTCACTTAAATTGAATCTATTACTTCCTGCGCGGCGCGTTCTGCTGAAAGCAACGCTCCATTCAGTGTGCCAAATTCTCCATTGACGTCAGTAGCTTCACCCGCGAAGAAAAGTTTGCTGTTTACCGGTTCGGCAAGGTCAATGCGGTCCTGGTTTGTCCCCCCGGGTTTTGCGTAAGACATACCCCCTTTGATGAAGGGTTCTAGCGACCAATCCTGAATGATTGCAATAATATTATCATTTAGATCCTTACGGATATTCAGGGTTGCTTTGCCATCAAATATCGTGTCGAGTTCTGCAAGCAAAACAGGTATTGCATCTTTGCCCAGGGCGGATAAGGTCGCCGCCTCAGGTCCGGCAATGGTTACGGCCATTGTTCTGTTAACATCACTTCGGCCAGCACCGCTGGTAAAGTAGTCGGGGGCTGTAGTTCCGCCATACAGAAATCCTGAATCTGCTCCCCAGAAATTTGCTTTGAAATCAAGGAGAATGCGGAGTGCTGGATCCATATCCATCCTGGACAATGCCGCAGTTTTCTTTGCATTCAACCCTGGGGTGAAGGATATGCTCCCACTTTTCAGTATAGAAACAGGTGCCGTTACAATTACCTTATCCACTTCGACAGAAAAGGTTTCCGCGCTCGCTGTGTTCTCACCATACATAACGATTTTCTCGCCCGTGTAGTCAATTTCACTAACCACGGTATTTGACATGACATCAACAGCAACGTTGCTGAATCGTGACAGCAGTGCGTCCTGCATGGGGTTATCTGACAAGGTCTGTAGTTCGTTATTTCTCGTCACTAGCTTTAACCCATCCGATAAAGCCAGCATGCTCATGCGTTCGTTGGTGGTTCCATATTTATTGCCAATCCAGGAATTCAGGATCGCATACATTCGCGGGCTTATACCTGCCGATAGGATAGCTTGTTGTACAGAAACGTTACCACCAGAATAAGTAGCGATGTTATCAAAAAAATTCTTCGCTGCAATAAAATCGGAGTCAGCTTCGGCAGCCGATGATTCCACGAAAGCGCCATCCAGGAAGTAATTGTTGGTAGTGGCTGTGCCCAGATTAACTGTAGTTAACTTTAATTGTTCAACTACCTTCCCCCAGCTTGAGTCAGAACCGATAATTTGTCCAGCGCCAAGTTCATTCGGAAAATCACTACTCAAGGGGCTGAGTGAATTGAATATCAAAGAAGCAGATGGCTTGTCGGTTGTTTTAAGGGTTTTCACCCTTCCTCCCAACCTGTCCGACGCTTCAAAAAGTATTACTTTAATGCCTTGCGCCTTTAGAATATCTGCCGTATACAACCCCGCGGCACCGGCTCCAACGATGGCCACGGTTCCTTCATAGCCGGGTGTAGGTGCCGGATCATCCCCTTTACAGGAAGCTAGCCATCCTGGCAATGCAATGCCGGCTGATAATCCAAGTCCAATATGTTTGATAACCTTTCTTCGCTTCACAATACAAATATTTAGAAAGTCAATTATCGCTCGAATTTTAGAGAAATATACACGATTTTCGACCTATGAATTCAATTTCACTGCCAATGGTAAGAAAAGTCGCGGTGATTGGTCCGGAATGCACCGGCAAATCTGAACTTGCCGAGCATTTGGCCGGGCACTTCAAGACCAGCTGGGTGCCTGAATACGCCAGGGGTTATATCAATAACCTGATTCGTCCTTATCAACAACATGATTTGCTTGCCATTGCACGTGGTCAGGTGAGACTGGAAGACGAATGGGTCCGTGGAAGCCATTCCGTTATGTTCTGTGATACAAACTTATATGTAATTAAAGTATGGAGTGAGTTCAAGTTCGGAAATTGTGATGAGGAAATACTGCTGCAGATTGCCCATCGAAAATACGACTTGTACCTGCTTACCTATGTCGACGTTCCCTGGGAAGAAGATCCCCAACGCGAACACCCTGATAAGCGAGACCAATTATACCAACTGTATTTAAATGAAATGACAAATCAAACAGTTCCCTTCGTTGAAATAAAAGGGGAACGGGAAAGCCGGATTAAGGCTGCGATTGATGCGGTAGAAAAAATTTTAGAATGAACATCCCGACAGGGCCGTACGCGGCACTTAAACTACCCGACTTTCGGCTATTCATCACCGCCAGGTTTTGCGTTACGCTGGCCATACAAATTCAATCTGTGGTGGTGGCGTGGCAAGTATATGACCTTACTCACGATCCATTATCCCTTGGGTTGATAGGCTTGGCAGAAGCCATCCCCAGTATTGGGGTTTCCCTTTATGCCGGTCATGTTGCCGATTTGGTACAACGAAAAAAAATAATTTTAGCCTGCGTTAGCACACTATTACTTTGCTCACTTGCCTTACTTTTCTTTACCCTTGACCTCGGTGACTTCCTGCAACTTTACGGTGCTATTCCTATTTACGTTGTAATTTTCGTCAGCGGCATATCGCGTGGATTCATTTCACCTGCAATGTTTGCCTACATGCCCCAACTGATACCACGTGAACTCTACAGCAATGCAATTACGTGGAATAGCACGCTATGGGAAACAGCTGCTATTGGCGGACCGGCTATCGGCGGTTTTCTGTATGGCTTTCTTGGCATCAGGGCATCTTACACCGCTGATGTGGTACTGATGTTGGCAGGCCTGGTGCTTGCAGTTGGTGTAACCAACAAGCCTTTGCCTCCGGCAAGCGATGAGCAGGGAATGGTCGATAAAATAAGGGCGGGTTTGCGTTTTGTTTTTCGCAACCAGATTATTCTCGGCGCCATCTCGCTGGATTTGTTTGCGGTTTTGTTTGGCGGTGCTGTTGCGTTATTGCCCATCTTCGCAAAAGAGATTTTGCGCGTAGGTCCTGAAGGGTTAGGGATTCTCAGGGCCGCCCCCGCGGTGGGTGCACTGATGATGGCTTTCTATATTACGCATCATCCGATTATGAAAAATACCGGCAAAATCCTATTGTATAGTGTTGCCGGGTTTGGCGTATGCATGATCTCATTTGCTGTCTCCACTAACTTTTGGCTTTCATTGTTTTTGCTGATGATGAGCGGCATATTTGATTGCGTGAGCGTGATTATTCGCGGTACACTGCTGCAGACATTAACGCCCGAAAACATGAAAGGCCGTGTTTCGGCAGTGAACCATATCTTCATCGGTTCTTCAAACGAAATTGGCATGTTCGAATCAGGTGTAGCAGCAAAACTATTGGGTGTAGTCCCTTCCGTGATCTTTGGCGGATGCATGACACTGCTTTCAGTAAGTGTTATCTCACTGCTCGCAAAATCGCTGCGGAAACTGCAGCGCGTTCATTAATTTTAACCCATGCAAATGATTTCCATAAACACGCCTGCCCTTCTTTTTCCGGCCATTACCCTGATGATGCTGGCGTACACTAATCGATTTTTGGCGCTGGCAACATTAATCAGGAATTTACACGGACAATACAAACAAGTTGGGGAAGACCGCGATCTTATCAAAGCACAAATCACCAATCTGAAGAAACGACTGGTCCTTGTCAAACAAATGCAAGCCTCAGGAATAATAAGCTTTTTCTTTTGTGTGCTGAGCATGCTATCCTTCTATCTTCAATATGACCATTGGGCGTATGGTATGTTTGGACTGAGCCTGCTTTCACTGTTGCTTTCATTGGGGCTCTCGCTAAACGAGATTTTCATTAGTACCCGCGCATTGGAAATCGAACTAAAGGATATGCTGGAAGAGTGAAATTAATTTGCACACATTTTGAAAACACTCGTCACAAGATTCATTTCTCTAGAACCAGTTCTTTCAAAGTCTTAATCCAAAGGGGATGATCATTCAGGCTTTCTACCAGCTGGACTTTTTCCCCACCATGGGCTTTAAAGAGATCCTGGTACTCATCTCCGATTTCAATAATTGTTTCCAAACAGTCGGCTGTGAAGGCAGGTGAAAAAACCAAAATTTTCTTCATCCCTTTTCGGCCACATGCTTCAACAACTTTATCGGAAAATGGCTCGAGCCATTTTTTGTCCAATCGGGATTGAAAACATACAGTGTACTTGTCCGCCGGGATATTCAATCGTGCAACCAGCATGCGTGTTGTCGCATAGCACGTTGCTTTGTAGCAGAACTTATTCTCTTCTGTAATTTCATTCTCGCAGTTGTGGTCCGAGCATAAACCCGCCGTATAGACTTTGTCGACCTGCCGTTCGGGTAGCCCGTGGTAAGAAAAGAGAATATGGTCGTAGGCGTCAAGATCATATTGCCTTCCCCGTTCTTCCAATGCATCGATGAATGTTGGATTGTCGTAATACTGGCTGATAAACTTCAATTCCGGAATCGTCCACCATGTCCTAATAACGCGCATCACCTCTTCCATGGCTGAGCCTGTCGAAGCTGATGCATATTGCGGAAACATGGGAAGTATAATAATCCTTTCATAGTTCTGCTTTCGCATGATTTCCAGTACACCAGGGATAGACGGATTCTTGTATCGCATGGCGAGATGCACCTCATATTCACTGCTGAGTGCTTCTTGCAAAAGGGCCTGGACGCGCTTGCTGTAGAATAGCAAAGGTGATCCATTGGCCGTCCAGAGTTTCTTGTATATGGCTGCGGACTTTGGCGCACGGAAAGGCACGATAATCAGATTCACCAGTATTTTCCGCAACAACCAGGGAATATCGATAACGCGGGGGTCATTGAGAAACTGCGAAAGATAGGATCTGACATCTTTTACTGAAGGGCTGTCTGGTGTGCCTAAATTAACGAGTAAAACTCCGGTTTTGCTTTTCATACATCTAAATCGGCTGAAAATTAAAACATTAACATTTTCTGGCAAAAAAGGTTGAAACGGCACAGCGGTTTTGCTGCCGCTGCATCATCAGGAAAACCAATTAGGAAAAGACCATACCATCCAACCATATACTGCGAAACGCATCACCCGTGCGACGCTGATTAACAGAAACGTTCTGAAGGGGTAGTTCACAGAGCCCGCCAGCATACAGGTTGCCGAAAACGGTAAAGGTGTAATGGCACCCACCAGCACCAGATAACCGCCAAAACGTTTCAATTGGTCCTTGTATTGGTCGAGATATCTTTCGCTCATGTGTTTATATATCGGTGCTTTGGAAAAAAACTTACCGATAAAATAACCTAAAATCCCGGCACCGTATGAGATCAGCGTCAGGTTTGCGAGATTCAAAGTGTACTCCGCCAGAGTCGCTTTTGAAGTAACCCATACCAGCATAAAAAGTTCCGGCGGCAGAATTCCAAAGACAATTTCAGACAGCGTAAAAATACCGTACAGCAAAGGTCCATTCGCCCGAAAATCCTGAATGTGGGACTGAAAATGCTGCTCAATGTAATCTTCAAAAAAGATAAAAGCGGTAATAAAAATGGCAAACCCCAACAACCCTCTCACCAAGTTCTTAAACAGAAAGCCAGACTTGGTTTCTTCGTTCTCCTGCATATTTAGTTTAGAATTGGCGCTCTCTTAAAGGGCTTTGTTTCATCAAATAGCTTTCTATAGGTAGCATGTCTTTTACATATCTTTGCCCCCACTTGATCGACGACATTAATCATTTTCGGATTAAAATCACCTATCCAGTTCATCTCATATTCATCGTATCGCTTGTATTCATCCTGCAGAACCCTTCGTGATTCCATAACCATTGCGCCGTCCAAACCCTTGCCCTGATGTTCAGGCGCAACGCCAAATAAAATACCAAAAGCTTTTCGGTTTGTTTTTATCAAAGCATGCCATAGAAATTTTATTTTTCCAATCCAATTAAGCCTGCCGTTAACATACTTAAATACCTGATTGATTTCAGGAAGTGAAAGAAAGAAACTAACGGGCTCACCCCTGTAAAATCCGAAGTACAATAGTCGACGATCCATAATTGGTTTCATTTGTTTAACAATAAGCTGTGCCTGAAGCATCGAAAGCTCGGGGTTTTCAAAACGGTTGGCCCACGCCTTATTGTAAACGGACAGGATATATGCCGGAAGCTTGCTCATTTCATTCTTTCTCAGGTAGCGAAATTCGTAATTTGGATCTTTTGCCGCCAAAGCGGCTTTGACGGCCAGTTTTGGAGAGAGTGGTCCTTGAACCGGCCGATGAAATGTAAACTGGTAGAAGTATACCTGGAATCCATAAGCTTCAAAAAAATCCTGATAATATGAAAAATTATAGTTGCATTGATAATTTGGTTCACGGTCAAAACCTTCGACCAGGAGACCCCACCAGCGATCACGATTTCCAAAATTAATAGGCCCATCCATCGCCTCCATGCCCCTTGTTTCGAGCCATTTCCGACATGCATCAAAAAGCATAAAGGCCGCGGCTTTATCCTGAATACACTCAAAAAAACCCATTCCCCCGGTGGGTTGCTCATTCCCCTTGGTTACTGTCTTATTGTTGACAAATGCAGCCACCCGGCCAATAGTTTCTTGCTGATCGTTTACTAAAATCCAATGAATACATTCCCCATGCCTGAAAGCCTTATTTTTCACCTTATCAAAAACATCAAGAATATCTTTATCCAGAGGCCGGATCCAATGAGGCTCATTTTTATAAAGCCTTACCGGTAGCATCAGGAATTCCTTTTCTTGCTCTGGTGTAATAACCTCCAGTATCTTCATCGCTCTTCAACGCCTATTGAGTTGGGCATTTGACTGATGACACTATTGATGCGATTGGGCAATATAATACTAAACCTTGTGCCCTGCATTAACCGGCTGGCTACAGAAATTTGTCCGCTAAGTTTATCGACTGCATTTTTAACAATGTAAAGACCAATACCAGACCCGTCAGATTGCTCTGTGGCACGATAAAACATTTCAAAAACTTTGGCAAGATTATGTTCATCGATCCCAATTCCATTATCAGCAAATACGATTTCGGCACGCAAGTGATCAACGTTGATTTTAATTCCAATTTCAGATTTCTCCTCATCCAATTTCCGGTATTTAATGGCATTGGAAATCAGGTTGCGAACTATCTCGGCAACACGCCACGGATCGCTGTAAAAATCAATCCCATCTATCTTGACAATACGATTAATGCCTTTCGCCCCCTCCAGGTAATTAAGATCATTAAAAGTCTGCTCTATTATAGCGTCAAAGTCCACTTTCTCCACACCCACTTCCATCTTAAGATTTTTCGAATGGCTTAACACGTCGCCAATAAAATGATCAAGGTGCTCAACTTTTGTTCCGATAATGTCGATATAATCCATGGGGTTATCAGTGTTCCCAGGAAGTCTGGCCAGGTTTACCAAACCCAAAATAGAAGAAAGTGGCGCCCGCAGATCATGTGACACCTTATAGACAAAATTATCAAGCTCGGCGTTTCTAATCTTTAGTTCCTCCTCTATTTTTTTTCGCCCGGTTATGTCTACATATACGCCATAAATACCGATTGTCTTATTTTCCAACATTACGGGCATGCCGTATAAAATTACATTCACAATTCTTCCGCTGCGATGCCTGCGAACCGTTTCGATACTAATAACCCTGTGTTGGGCAATAAGATCTTTCAGGTCCACACCCTCATGGGTTAATTGATCAGGTACTATAAAATCATTAATACTCCGGTCCCTGATTTCATTGAGTGTATAACCAAACATCTCTTCAAATCCTTTGTTTACCTGTTCAACTTTTCCTGAATCAGCCAATAGCACCACAGCCATGGGTATATTCTGAAAAAGTTGCGCCAGTAATATCTCATTTCGCTTGACGCGCGTCTCAGTTCGTTTGCGCTCCGAAACGTCCCTGAATATTACCTGCACACAAGACTCTCCATTGTAGGTGCAGGGGAAAGCCATCGTTTCAACATCGATCAATTTGCCATCCAGACGCATACACTTTTGTTCAACCATGAGTTCCGGTGAAGCACCAGCAACTTCTACCCTAGGCGTGATACGCTGGTTGGTTACAGGGTCTATGAAATTCAAGGCATCTTTGCCGATTAGATCTTGTTTTTCTTTAGCGCCCAATATGATTTGGGCCTGGGCATTTACATATACCAGACTGCCTTGGTTTTGAACAGCAACGCCAATCGGCAATCGCTCTACGAGGGATTGGTACTCTACTTCGCTCTCATTAAAGGTTTCTTTCCGTAAGGTGACATCCTGAATAATTCCTCTTCTGATAATTAAACCATCTTCCCTTGATTCATGGTTAGCGCGAATCTCTATCCACCTGACCTTGCCCCGAACTACCATGCGGCCTTGCCAATTCCACTCCAATCCACCCTTTTCACAAGCCGCTGAGGATTCCTTGAAATCCGCTAAATCATCCTTAAGAACAATATCGTTCAAAATCCTCGGGTCGTCAATAACCTGCTGTTGCGAAACACCCAGAATGGAATCACAACCCTCGCTTATAAAGTCGAAACGCCTCGTCCCGTCTGGGTATATAGAATACTCATAGATGACTGCCGGCAAATGCCTTATAAGATCCTGCATATTGGTTAAGCAAGGAACTAAAGTTAACCCCTTCAGCTCCCTAGAAATGGTCGTTCCTAGACTTTGCAAGATAATTTATACACCTAAGAAAACAAGAGATAAAAAGTCTTTTCCTGCAGTTTATTCTGCAATTATAACAGCAATGAACACTTTGTTTTGTTCCAAGGTAATTATTGCTTAGGCGCAGGAATTCCCACCCAACGTCCATTAATTTTTCAAAATTACGCATAAATGCCCGTCACCATCAGGCGGGTTACCCGGCTTGGGCAACAGCATTTGCGGTCCATTTAACCTGCCCCATATTCTGTGTCACGTCTGAAGATTTCATATACTGAACTCTTGATAAAATTCCCAAAGAAGCACTTGGATTTCTTGCAGTCAAAATTAAGATTGCGCAACTGATGCTGCCAGTCCGGAAGCTGTGTGGCTTCAATTCCAGAAACCCATCTGAAAAATAAATACATAGCTGAAAGCATGGCAGACTGCCACCACGAATCATTTTCAGTAAAATCGGAAACAAGCAATTTGCCTGAAGGCAAAACCGACTTGCCAATTTTTTTCATTGGCTTCTCAAGAGAAGACGAAGAAAACAAATCAAAATAAAAATTCGCTATTACGGCATCATACCCAACGTGCAAGGGAAGTAGTTCTTCTGTGCCATGAATGAAATGAACGTTGGCCCTCGGCAGGTTGGCAATTTTCTTATATGATTTTTCCAGCATCTTAGCGGACGCTTCAATATACCATACCTGACAATCTGGATTAATCCTTAGTAACTCGGTAAGTAACCATCCGGTGCCCCCACCGAGAATTAGCACACGGCCTCCTTCCCGGATCTCACTCAAATAATGCAGCTGCGCATTTCTGATACTTTTTCCGAACACCAGATTTGCCAACACATCATAAATCGGGGCAACTATGTCAAAACCGCCAAGTTTGTTCGCTTTCATATCAAGTAGAATATGGGTATCATAAATACAGCATCTCCCAACAACCGATAGTAATCATTTTTGGCAAACAATTCCCGGAATATGAAAATCAAGAGCAGCATCAACCCCATGAAGCTAAGCAAGAGGGAAACTTTGATAAGCCCCCCTGAAAAGGAGTGGATAAGTGTTAGTGAGACCTCCAGGGTGATGAGAAGCCAAATACTTATCCTTGTTGCCCTGTCGCCAACTAGCGTGACAAATGAATGCTGCTTATCCTGCTGATCCAGTTTGCGATCAAACCAGGAAAACATAAACAAATTAACCAATGCCAGGATAGCGAACTGGAGGATTAGGATATAATGCGTCGCATTGAGCTCGACGTGCGTCACCGACAGAGAAGGCAATAGTATCCCGCACGTATACATTACAGCGATGAATAGCTCTTTAAGAAACTTGAGAAACCTATGTGTAACAAGATAAACAGATACCGCCAGGATAAGCGCCGCACCCCATCCAAGTACACGAATTGGAATGAATGTTACTGTGACTCCATCCAAAATTACCATCCCTGCTATTACAACTTTCAACGTATTGAAATGCTGTTGATGAAATCGATGTCTCGCTGTCGACGCTGGTTGTCGAATTCTCCTGGCATCTCGAAGATGATCTGCAGTATAAATAATCCAAACAGTAAGGCCTAACGCTAATAGTCCGTAAGGAGTAATGGAAACGGAAAATACGCGCGCAAAAAAGAGTGCACATACCAATGCACCTGCCACCACATCAAGGCTTAGCACATTTAACAAACGGTATAACTGAATTGCCCTGGGCATAAAAAAAGTCTCCCAATGACACAGGAGACTTCAAAGGTATGTGTTTAAAATCTTATGCCGACTTCAAGGCTTCAGCACCACCAACGATTTCAAGAATCTCTTTGGTGATAGCGGCCTGCCTGGATCGATTATAGCTCAACCGCAGTTCCTTTAACAAATCCCCTGCGTTCTCAGTAGCCTTATCCATAGCGGTCATGCGCGCACCATTTTCGGCTGCGTTAGAATCCAACAATGCCTTAAATAGCTGGACCTTCAGCGAATTCGGAATCATTTCTACAATAATTTCTTCCTGACTCGGCTGATATATGTAATCGATGGGGTTTGTGCTGGTTACGTTAGTTTCAGTAGGCAGCAGGACTGGCAATAGCTGCTCTCTTCTTAGAATTTGCGTGGCAACATTCTTGAATTCGTTGTATACCACTTCAACTTTGTCAAATTCACCATTCCTGAATGATTTTATGATCGTATCTGTCGCAATCGAAGCATTCTCAAAATTCAGATTACCGAATAGGCTAACGTACTGATTCAACACTTCAAATTTTCGCTTCACGAAGTATTCGGCAGATTTTCTCCCAATGGGCATGATGATAACATTCCCCTTTTTGTGCTGTATTTCATACTTATCCTGAATAAGTCGCGCAACACCCTTAAATACGGTACTATTAAACGACCCGCACAGACCCCTGTCCGAACTAACAGCAACAATCAGGATTCGTTTCTCTTCGCGAATCTGGCTATACCATTTATCTCCATCACCTGAGGTTTGGGCTTGCGAAAGGTTTCGTAAAATAGCATCAAGCTTCGACGCATAAGGACGCATTTGCGTAACCCTTTCTTGTGATTTTCGCAATTTGGCTGCCGCCACCATTTTCATGGCTTTGGTAATCTGCTGTGTACTTACAACAGAAGCTATCCGGTTTTTTACTTCTTTTAAATTGGCCATGTGTTCACTATAGTCAACATGTTAGATAGCAAACTTAGAGGATATGTCCGAGGATAATTTCTTAATGACATCCAAATCAGCATCATCAAATTTTCCCGCACGCAGGTTATCCAGCACGGTGCGATGACTGGCACGCATCAGTTCAATTAGTTCTTTCTCAAACTGCTTAACTTTATTTACAGGAACTTTATCCATGTAGCCTCTTGTAGATGCGGCGATAATTGCTACCTGTTCCTCCACGGGAACGGGCGCGTATTGATCCTGTTTCAAGATCTCTGTATTTCTGCGTCCGCGCTCAATAGTAAGCTTTGTCGCTGCATCAAGATCAGAACCAAATTTTGCGAAGGCCTCCAATTCCCTAAACTGGGCCTGGTCCAACTTGAGGGTACCCGCCACTTTCTTCATGGATTTAATTTGAGCTGATCCACCCACACGAGAAACCGAAATACCCACATTGATGGCAGGTCGGATACCGGCGTTAAAGAGGTTTGTCTCAAGGAATATTTGTCCATCCGTAATAGATATTACGTTGGTAGGTATATAAGCAGAAACATCTCCAGCCTGGGTCTCAATGATTGGAAGGGCTGTAAGTGAGCCGCCGCCCTTAACCAGGTGCTTAATTGAAGCTGGCAGATCATTCATATTTTTTGCAATCTCATCATTGTTGATGATTTTGGCCGCTCGTTCCAGCAAGCGAGAGTGAAGATAGAACACATCACCTGGATACGCTTCGCGTCCGGGAGGTCTTCTAAGCAACAAAGAAACTTCGCGATATGCAACCGCTTGTTTAGACAGATCATCATAGATCACCAATGCCGGCCGGCCGGTATCGCGGAAAAATTCTCCAATGGCTGCACCTGTAAACGGAGCAAAGAATTGCATTGGAGCAGGGTCAGCCGCAGAGGCCGAGACAATAACGGTGTATGGAAGTGCCCCGGCTTTTTCCAAAGCCGCCGATACGTTTGCCACCGTAGATGCTTTTTGCCCAATGGCTACATAAATACAGAAAACAGGTTCTCCCTTTTCGTAGAATTCTTTTTGGTTGACAATAGTATCAAGTGCAACGGCCGTTTTACCAGTCTGACGGTCGCCGATAATCAGCTCACGCTGACCACGACCAATAGGGATCATTGAGTCGATGGCCTTAATACCGGTTTGCAAGGGTTCATTTACAGGTTGTCTGAAAATTACGCCGGGTGCTTTTCGTTCCAATGGCATATCGTAAAGCTGACCAGCAAGCGGCCCTTTTCCATCAATGGGTTTCCCCAGGGTATCAACGACTCTTCCCAGCATACCATTCCCGACATCGACTGAAGCAATCTTGCCCGTACGCTTCACGGTATCACCTTCTTTTATGCCTTTGGATTCTCCAAGCAATACTGCCCCTACGTTGTCTTCCTCAAGATTAAGCACCAACGCTCTGAGTCCTGATTCAAACTCAATCAACTCACCTGCCTGGACTTGGGTAAGTCCGTAAATTCGTGCAACACCATCACCTACTGTAAGCACAGTACCCACCTCTTCGAGTTGGGCCTCGGTCCTGGCCTGTGAGAGTTGTTCACGTAAAATTGCCGATACTTCTTCTGGTCTGATCTCTGCCATGTCTTTTCTAGAGATTAAAATTCCTTTATATATGGGTTATCACTGAACTTAACTTTCAGTGTTCTTAACTTATTCTTAATCGAAGCATCTATCTGCCGATCACCTACATTCAAAACAAAACCCCCGATCATTTCTCTGTCAACCTTCTCTGTCAACTCTATCTTTTCTTGGGCACTTAATTGCTTACCAATGTTTTCAAACTCGGTTCTGAGCAGGTTATCAAGTGGTGTGGCCGTAATTATGAAGGCCCTGCCAATGCCATTATAGATATTATATGCTGCATGAAATCCTTTTGCGATACCCGGCAGCAGGGGTTCGCGATTCTTGCGTGTAAGGATTCCGAATATCGCCAACGTCATTGCATTAACCTTGCCTGCAAAAAGCTTCTGAAGAATTTCGTGCTTCTTATCGTGTTTAATAATCGGATTCCTGAGCATAAGTTCAAACGCCCTGTTCTCATCGCAAACTTTTGCAAATAGTAGCATGTCACTGTGCACAGATTCTAACACATTTTTCTCTACTGCAAGGCCAAGGAGAGATTTGACGTACCGGGAAGCAGCGCGCGAGTCGACCATGGGTTAGTTAACTTTTAAGTCTGTGATATAACGCTGTACCAATTCTTTCTGCGCTTTGTCGTTGGAAAGATTTTCTCTTAATAACTTTTCGGCGATTTCGAGTGAAAAATTTGCCACTTGAATTTTTATCTCCTTAAGTGCGGCCTGTTTTTCAATGCCAATCGCAATGCGAGCATCTTCAATTATTTTTTCGGCAGATTTTTTTGCGGCTAATTGTGCCTCTTCTTTCATCCGATTGGACGCGTCACGCGCGTCGCGCAACATTTTATCACGTTCTTCACGGGCCTGCTTCAATAAATTTTCATTATCGGCCTTAAGCACGGCAATCTCCTGTCGCGCTTTTTCCGCCGTATCAAGTGATTCCTGTATAGAAGTCTCCCTTTCTTTTAATGCGCTTAAAATTGGTTTCCAGGCTACCTTTGCAAGCAGAAATACAAGGAGCACAAACACGAATGTTTGCCAGATGATAAGGCCAGTACCGGGGGTAAGAAGTTCCATTGTATCAATTTATAAGTTGTCAAAAATCAAGAGCTTGCCCGGCCCATCGCCTTAGGCAAGTTCTTGTAGCTTTTAGCTTTTGAACGAAATCAACAAGCAAATAACCAGCGCGAAAAGCGCAGCCACCTCAATTAGGGCCGCAATAACAAGCATCGCTCCCTGAATCTTACCAGATGCTTCCGGTTGGCGAGCCATACCTTCCATCGCTGAGCCGCCGATGCGACCGATGCCAATTCCAGCGCCAATTGCTGCCAGACCTGCACCGATGCCAGCGCCCATGATCGCAAAGCTGATGTCCAATAATAGTGCTAATACCATAACGTAAAATATTTAAGTGAAACAAACCGCACCCCTACAATTCAGGGCAAGGAAATCTTTAATTCATTTTAATGATGTTCGGCTTCTGCTGTAGCCATGCCAATGTATAATGCTGAAAACAATGTAAATACATATGCCTGGATGACAGCAACCAAGATTTCAATAAGATTTATGAAAACAACAACCAAACTTGAAATCACACCAACCCCAATACTTTTTAGGATGAAAGCCAAACTAATAAGACTAAGTAACACAATATGCCCAGCCGTAATGGCCACAAAAAGCCGAATAGTAAGTGAAAAAGGCTTCGTGAACATGCCGATAATTTCAACCGGAAGAATAACAATTCTCAGTGGTAACGGTACACCTGGGGTCCAGAAGATATGGGACCAATAACCCCTGTTTCCTTTTACATTCGTAATGATGAATGTCAGTACAGCCAGGGTAAGCGTAACAGCAATGTTGCCGGTTAAGTTTGCCGCCCCTGGAAGTAATCCAAGCAGATTGCCAAACATAATGAAAAAGAACAGCGTGAGCAGGTAAGGCATATACTTCTCGTAGTGACGCCCGATATTTGGTTTTACAATTTCATCGCGAACAAAAACAATTACAGGCTCAAAGAATGACTGAATCCCACTTGGCGCCTTTCCTTTGTTCTTCTTGTACCCTCTCCCCACCGCTGCAAGCACCAACAGCAGAACGGTTGCATTAATGAGCAACATCGCCACATTCTTGGTAATAGAAAGGTCAAGCACTGCCTTACCTGTTTCCACCATATAAATATGATTGTGATCGAGCTTATATCCTCTGTATTCTACCGTATTATGATGTTCGTCATAAAAGTTGTGTGATGAGAATACTGCAAGACCTTTTTCAGCAGAATAGACTATGACAGGCAGGTAGATGGTGCCGCCATGGTCCCAGAGGTGCCAAATGTGATCATCCATAACGTGATGCAGGATGACCGCGCTGGCATCAAACTCCCTTTCCTCCAAAACGACATCCTCTGCCACGGGATGCGAATCCTGAAATGCTGAAACAGCGGCCGGCATGAATAATAGCAAAAGGATAATCAGGCTCGGAAATCGCTTGGCAAGACTTAAGAATACGCTCATTCAGGGCTAAATTCAGGGTTTTTCGATACGAGCGCAAAGGTATTAATTAATGGTCCAGAAAAAAATGTTTTAAAAAAAATTTGGCACCTTTTATGCCGATGTAGAACCCGCAATTTTCCTGTATAAAAATGCAATTTCAAGTACGGTAAAAATGACATACAGCATCATAAAAAAAACCACATTTACGGAAGCGCCAACATTATCCTTAATAATCATAATAAGATTATAGGCGCCATATGCCAAAAGCTTTACCGCCATGGTGAGCAGATAAAGCTGAACAAAAAAGTCCGGCTTATTTATCTTATGCAGGTATGCAAAAATCGTAGTGGTACTGAAAACCAGAAAAATCAGCGTCTGATAAAAAAAAGAAGGGAATTGATCAATCCATTGCAGCGCATAAGCGCCCCAGGTTAATCCGCCCACAACCAGGGCAGATACAATCAACACTATACCAAACCGAATCAAGGATTGTCGCGATTAATCGATCTGTATACCTGATACATCATGCCACCAAATGCAACCAATCCGAACAGCAGCATGAAGGCGGGGAATTCAATTTTAAGATAGCTGTCCAACTTGTAACCCAACCAGCCAAAGAAACAAATTGCAGCGAGTAATTGAATACCAAGACTACTGTATTTTAGGTAGTTGTTATATGGTTTTAGCTTCCTGTTGGGGGATGGCTCTTGTAAGCCCATTATCGCCGATTTTAATGTCTTTCAGTACAGCGCCCATTTTACAGGTACCATTGAAAACGGCACCAGGCTCAACCACCATTTTGCCAGTTACAATATCTCCATTAATAACGGAGGTTGCCTTCAAAACTAACAGTTCAGTGATTTCAATTTTTCCTTTCACCTCACCTTCAATGTCAGCATTTTGAGCCATAATATTTCCTTGCACCTGAGATGAAGTTCCGAGCGCCACTTTGGATTTTGACTTTACGTTTCCGGTAACCTTTCCTTCAATACGAATATTACCGTACGTTTCAATGTTGCCCTCCAGGTAAGTGCCCTTGCCGATGTTGTTGCTCGAGTTGCTAATCTCTTCGGCTGCGCGTTTTTGTTCTTTCGAAGTTAGCATAACATTATTATTTAAAAAGTGACAAATTCTTCAGGATTCAAGGAGTTCCCATTGTACCACAATTCAAAGTGCAGATGTGGCCCATTCGTGAGCTCTCCACTATTGCCAACAATAGAGATTATTTCTCCACCGTTGACAAAGGTACCAACTTTTTTTAAGAGTTGGGCATTATGCTTATAGGTCGAGATCAAATTACCCCGATGTTGCACCATGATTACGTAACCTGAATCCTGGGTCCACGATGAAAAGATTACAGTGCCATCAGCTATACATTTGATTGGTTCATTGACTTTAGCCACAACGTCTACGCCAAGATGACCGTTCTTTACCTCGTAATGATCGGAGATGAAGCCTGTTATCGGGGAGTAGAAAAACGTCCCCTGCAATTCTCCATATTTTGAATTAAGCGAAATCAATGACATATCTGATTGCTCAAACTCCTTGCGGAAGACAGAATCAGTGGAAGACGCCTTCAGATCCGCCGGCCGTGACAAGGGCTGATTTTCTCCTCGCAAGGCTTCCGCCGGATCTTGAAAGTTGCTGGTGTCGCCACTGAGCACGCGTTGAAAATTTGCAATGAACTGATCCTTTCGATCAACCTCCAATCCAAGGGAATCAACTTTCTGAGCAAGTTCAAAAAGTTGCTGATTCAACACCATTTGCTCATGTTTTGGATCGAACCATTTTGCGAGAATTGTCTTCGACATAAACATACTCAGTACAAAAAGGCCAGTGAAGACAATCACTGAAAAAAGAATTACTTTCGAGTAAGTAAAACCTAAACTGGTCTTTTCAGCGAAATTTTCTTCGTTGCGGATGATGAGTTGATACCGGGTTGTTAACCAGTTTGATAATGTCTTTTTGGGTTTCAAGATATTCCGCTTTTTTGCGTAAAATTAGATATTCCGGCTTACTAAAATATGGAATTCAGGTTTTTTGCGTTTTAACCATTACAATCCACACTGCTTGAAGGATTTCTGTTATTCCATACTGATAATCGCCTTAATCCTATGCCTGGGGGCATGTTCATCCGAAAAAAACAGCTGGACGAGCAAAGCCTATCACAATACAACGGCACATTACAATGGATATTATTATGCTCGTGACGAAATCCGCAAGATTGAGCAAACCCTCTGGTCCAGCCTCAATGATGACTATGGGAAAATCCTTCGTCTGTATCCAAAAATAGATTCCTCATTAGCCAGCGGATATGATAAGGAAGTTCAGGAAGCTATAAAAATGGCCTCTTTGGCAATTCAACGTCACCCAAATAGTAAATGGGTGGACGATGCATACATTATTGTAGGCAAAGCAAGGTTATACAGCTTAGACTTTGGTAATGCTATTCAGACGCTTAAGTTTGTCAATACCAAAAGCGAAGACCCCAACGCGAGGCATCAAGCCATTATTCAGCTGGTTAGGACCTTCACCGAACATCAGGAATACAATAATGGTCAGGCTGCAATTGATTTTGTCGAAAAAGAAAAACTCAACAAAGCAAACAAAAAGAATCTGTTGCTGGAAAAGGCATATTTCTATCAGGAGCAAGTTGATTATGACTACGTAGTACGCAATTTAACGGAGGTGGCACCGCTCCTGTCCAAAAAGGACAGACCCGGTAGAATTTACTTTATTATTGGTCAGGTTTATCAAAAGCTTGGTTTTGAAGCTGAAGCTTATAACTTTTACAGGAAATGCCTGGCCACTAATCCGGAATATGAGGTTGATTTTTACGCTCGTCTATATCTCGCGCAGGTAACAGAAATCTCACGGAGCAAGAGCGTAAATGCTGCACTTAAGTCATTCCGTAAACTTTTGAAGGATAGTAAAAACAAAGAGTTCAAGGACAAGATATATCATGAGATGGGTTTGTTTGAACTTAAACAGAAAAATCTGGCAGCAGCCATCACAAATTTTAACAAATCCATTCGGGAAGGAACGAACAAAAGAATTGATGGCGAATCCTACTTGCGTTTGGGGGAAATATATTATGACACTTTACGCAACTATGAACTTTCTCAAGCCTACTATGACAGCGCCGTCGCTGCATTGCCACCAGATTATGAAGGCTTTAAGGCGATAAAAGACCGGAAAGAAATTCTTGATGACTTCGTCAAGAATCTTAATACCATCAAGTGGCAGGATAGCCTGTTGGCCATGGCCGATTTAGATTCACTGGGCCTTCGTGCCAGAATTGATTCTTCATTACAGGCTAAGAAACTATTGGCAGAATTGAATGCAGGAAAGAAAAAGAAAAGGCGATCCAGTCGGATCGAAATTCTATCAAACACCAACAATGTTTTTGGAGCTGATGAAAACGCGACCTCAGATGAATCTTCAACCTGGTATTTCGGAAATCCATCGGCGGTAGCACTTGGTCAAACAGAATTCAACCGCATATGGGGTGATATACCACTGGAAGATAATTGGAGGAGATCCCTCAGGTCATCATCCACTGCTGTCGCAAGCCGGAATGTCACTGGTGAAGACCTGGCCAAGCCTAGACAAGAAGAAGAAGTTAGTGCTGCGCCTGCCGATCCGGTTGAGGCCGAATACATGCGAATCAGCAAACAACTTCCAAGAACCGATGAACAAAAAGATGAAGCCCTTCAAAAAATTGAAGATGCTTACTTCAATTTAGGTGATATTTATTACTTCAAATTGCTCGAGAATGAAAACGCAGTTTTGTCATATAACAAACTACTGGAGCGGTTTCCTGAAACAAAATATGAACCAGAAGTCCTGTATAAACTGTATCTTATCTTCAAAGAAAGTGACCGTTCAAAGTCTGAAGATTATGCACTGCAATTAAAAACAAAGTATCCCAACTCCACCTTTGCCAAGATTCTGATCAACCCCGACTACCTCAAAGAATCAAGCCAGGCTGCAGAAAAGCAAAAATCAATTTACGATACAGCATATTCATATTTTGCGGCGGGCGAATACAATGCAGCTAATGAAACGCTTCTTAGGGCCGCTGCGCTCGGCACAACATCGTTCACGCCAAATATTGAACTTTTGAAAATTCTCATCGTAGGAAAGACAGAGGATATTAACAAGTACCAATATTTACTTGATGGTTTTAGCAGCCAAAATCCTGAAAGTGAATTGGGAGAATATGCCAAAAAGCTTCTTGGAGCGTCGCGTGAGTTTCAGGAAAAACAGGAACAAACAAAGGGAATCCAGTATATCCGTTCACTGGAGGAGCCTCACTATTTCATTTTGGCATACAAACAAGAAGAAAATATTGGCTCAACGGGTTCATCTGTACTCGAAAATTTCAACAAGAACTACTTTAATGACCTTAATCTGAAAACCAGCACTTTATCGTTGAGCGATGAGTATACCCTAATCCTTATTGCTGATCTGCCGAGGGTAAGCTCAGCTCTTGAGTACATAAGAACATTCAACGAAAAGCTTTCCACACTCACCGAATTAAGGAACCATAAATTCCATAGCTTTGTCATAACGAAAGACAATTTCGATATCTTTTACCGAACAAAAGGTCTTGATGAATACCTCCAATTCTTTGAAAAAAACTACCCGACAAAAGACTAGCAGTATTCTGCTCTATCGAAACCCCTGGTTTAAAAAATGCACCAAGGCGCTTTGGGTACTCTTTATCCTTTTTGTTTTAGGATTCCCAGTCTATGTTTTTTCGGTAAGCAAGGATCTGTTTGGCTTATTTGGCGGCATGCCAAGCTTGCGCGCTATTGAAAATCCACAAAATGATTTGTCCTCTGAGTTAATCTCTGCTGATGGTGTTTCGTTAGGCCGCTACTTTCGCTTTAATCGGAGTCAAATTACGTATGATCAATTGTCCCCTGACCTTATAAATACCCTTTTGCTTTCTGAAGATCACCGGTTTTATAATCATTCCGGATTAGATTTTCAGGCTTATATAAGAGTTTTATACGGTGTACTGAGTTTTAATTCCGCAGCAAAAGGAGGAGGCAGCACCATAACACAACAACTTGCAAAGAATCTGTTCAGTACCCGCGGGAGTGAACTGGAAGGCCCATTGACCAGATTGGGGGGACCCATTAAGATCTTGGTGAGTAAGACAAAGGAATGGATAATATCGGTGCAGTTAGAAAGGAATTTCACGAAAGAAGAAATCATTGCCATGTATCTGAATACAACTGGTTTTGGCAGCAATGCATATGGAATAAAAGTTGCCGCAGAAACGTATTTCAACAAAACACCAGACAGCTTGAATATACAGGAATCTGCCGTGCTTGTGGGCATGTTGCAAGCCATTACAAGATTCAATCCGGTAACAAGCCCAGAGAATTCATTGCAGAAAAGAAACGAAGTACTTTACAAACTCTATGACCGCGATTACATCACGCTGGAGGCATATGATTCTATAAAAGCATTGCCAATCGAACTGAAATATAAAGTACAAAATCAAAATGAAGGCATTGCGACCTACTTCAGAAGTGTGATTCAGGCTGATTTAATGCGGTGGTCGAAAGAACGAGGCATTGACTTGTGGGAATCCGGACTTAAGATTTACACTACGATTGACAGCCGCATGCAGCGATACGCTGAAGAAGCTGTGGATGAAAGTATGAAAATTCAGCAGCAGGCATTTGACACGCATTGGTACGGCAAAAATCCGTGGATTGATGAAAACTGGAATGAGATAAAGGGCTTCCTTGAATCTCGTATAAAGCAAACCGAAACATACAAGAATCTGGTATCCAAATATGGTGAAGGAAATGATTCGGTGCAGATAATGCTCAATGTCAAGAAACCGATGACTGTATTTACATGGCGGGGCGACCGCGATACCCTTTTCAGCTCAATGGATTCATTGCGTTATTACAAGCGTTTTTTGAATGCTGGATTTATGTCAATGGATGCGCAGACCGGCGCTGTAAAAGCATGGGTAGGCGGTATAAATCACAAATACTTCAAGTACGACCATGTTCGTCAGGGTACTCGGCAACCCGGGTCTGCCTTTAAACCTTTTGTTTATGGCACCGCTATGGAAGCAGGCTTTAATCCTTGCTTAAAACTACACGACATATCACCCACGTTCAAAGTTTCGGGTGGAACCTGGAGCCCACCAAACGCTGAGGGGGACAGGGGTACAGGAGCTCTCTTTACGTTACGGCAAGCCATGGCTCGATCCATGAACTCTATTACAGCCCAGGTACTGCAAAAGGTGGGACCCGAAAATGTAGTTAGTTTCGCTAACCGCGTGGGTATCTCAAGTCCTCTCGACGCTGTGCCATCTCTGTGTCTGGGTGTAAGCGATGTTTCCCTATACGAAATTGTCGGCGCGTACAGTACTTTTGTTAACGGTGGAATCCATACCGATCCTTTTTACATCACGCGCATCGAAGACAAGAATGGCAATGTGATCGAAAACTTTGTTCCCAAGACCAGGCAGGCTATTAGTGAACAGACTGCCTTCAAGATGGTCTACATGCTTATGGGTGGGGTGGAGGAAGAAGGTGGAACCTCTCGTGCCCTAAAATACGATCTCAAAAAAGACAACGAAATTGGCGGCAAAACAGGTACTACGAACA
The DNA here is from genome assembly GCA_029858965.1 of Cyclobacteriaceae bacterium. GTDB lineage: Bacteria > Bacteroidota > Bacteroidia > Cytophagales > Cyclobacteriaceae > Chryseolinea. The sequence continues at coordinate 31,394 of JAOUDZ010000017.1, read as the reverse complement.
ACGCATCAGATGGATGGTATATTGGCATTACGCATGATCTGGTCTCTGGCGGTTGGGTTGGCGGCGATGAACGCAGCATCCACTACAGGGAATGGAGTTTAGGGCAGGGTGGGAAAACTGCACGTCCTATCTGGGCAGCATATATGACCAAGATCTACGCTGACCCGACGCTTGAATATAAAAAAGGACAATTTAGAAGGCCTGCCAGCGGGATGGATATTTCCCTTGACTGTGCAGCATACGAAGTCCCTGCCGATTCACTCGGGATACCATTTGAGAATTGGGATCCCAATAATTAATAATGGCTACGGTACAAGACCGGCTTAAAGAAGTCGTCCAGCGACTGCCTGAATCCCCAGGGATATACCTATTCTACAACAACGACGATGTGTTAATCTATGTTGGTAAGGCCAAGAGTATAAAGAAAAGAGTAAGTAGTTATTTTAGCAAAAGCATTGGCTTAAGCCACAAAACACGTAAACTGGTTTCGGAAGTAAAACGTATTGACTATACGGTCTCCAATTCAGAATTTGATGCCTTGCTGCTCGAAAATAATTTCATTAAACAAAATCAACCCAAGTACAACATCCTGCTCAAAGATGACAAGACATTTCCGTACATATGCATCTTAAAAGAGCGCTTTCCACGAATCATTTATACCAGAAAATACAACCCCGACCAGGGAGACTATTTTGGTCCGTTTTCCAGCGTAGTTGCTATGAAAAATGTGCTGGAGTTAACCCGTAAACTGTATTCCATTCGTACCTGCAACCTGCTGCTCAGCCAGCAGAATATAGCTCAGAAAAAGCTTAAAGTTTGTCTTGAATTCCACATTGGCAATTGTAAAGGCCCATGTGAAGGATTGCAAGATGAAGCTTCCTACGCAGCGGAAATTGAGCAGGCAAGGAATATCCTGAAGGGAAATCTCAGTGTTGTGTACAATCATTTCACCGATCAGATGAAATCAGCATCGACCAACATGGAATTCGAACGGGCTCATTATTACAAAGAAAAACTTGACACACTGGAAAGATTTCAATCCAAGTCACTTGTTGTTAACAAAGCACTAACCGATATCGATGTGTTTACCATCACAAGTCTTGAAGAATATGCCTATGTGAACTATCTCCAAATAACAGAAGGTGCAATCATATTTTCTAAAACCCTTGAGTTGAAGAAAAAACTTGATGAGCCCGATGATGAGTTATTAAGCATTTCTGCTGTTGAACTACGCGCACAAGCACGCAGCAGGAACAAAGTTATCTTAAGCAACATTCCAATCACCGTCCTTGAGTCAAATATTGAAAACATCGTGCCGCAAATCGGTGACAAGAAAAAATTACTTGTGCTATCTATTAAAAATGCCCTGGAACTTAGAAAAGAGCGCGAAATCTTCCGTGAAGGAAAAAAATCAAAACAACGCGAAATACTGGCCATACTCCAACGCGATCTCCAATTACAGCAATTGCCTTTGGTGATTGAATGCTTTGACAATTCAAATTTGCAAGGAACAACACCCGTTGCATCACTCGTTCGTTTCTTTAATGGTAAGCCCGATAAAAAGGGATACCGGCACTTCAATATAAAAACGGTTGAAGGCGCCAATGACTTTGCTTCAATGCAGGAAATAGTAGGGCGCCGGTATAAAAGAATTCTTGAAGAAGGAGGGAAACTTCCAGATCTCATAGTCGTAGATGGCGGAAAAGGACAATTGAGCAGCTCCTGTGAGGCGCTCAAAGCTTTGGGCATTTACGGACAAGTTCCCATTGTTGGGATCGCCAAGAAACTTGAAGAAATCTATTTCCCGGAAGATCCGCTGCCATTGCATATTAATAAGAAATCGCCCGGGCTTTTGCTGCTTCAGCAAATCCGCGACGAAGCGCATCGTTTTGCCATTACATTCCATCGACAAAAGAGAAGCAAGAATCAACTCAAAACAGAAATAGAAGGATTGGAAGGCATCGGATCAAAGACGGTAGTAAAATTGCTCAAGCACTTCAAGTCCATAAAAAAAATAAAGGAAGCGTCCTTTGGCGAAATTGAAGACATTGTAGGAACAGCCAAAGCCGAAATTATTCAGAAGGTTCGGAAGTCAGAAGATCAGAACGTCAGAAAGTAAGGAGAACTGGAAGTGGGGAAGTGCAGAAGTCCTGAAGTTAGGTAATTCAAGAAGCAAAAAGAGGAGGTCGCTGACCTCCTCTTTCATTATAGTATATCAAAATAAAATTCCTAGAACTCCCAAAGGTTGTGCTCTTTTTCCATAAGCATCATATCAGTCCATTCGCGTGCCCATACACCTTCGTAGTAAGGTCTTCCATTTCCACGGTAGGTGTCGTCCAGTGTTTCATCATCGGGATTTTGAATTTTATAGATTGAGCCCTGGAAGAGGCGGAGCAAAATTGCATCTGCAAAATTTTTGTTCTGCGCTGTATTCTGTCTGTTGAACCAAACTGCCTTTGGAATATTATTTCTAAACAACTTCTCCAAATCTTTATACTTAAACCATCCAAGAGACAAATCGATTCCTGTATTTGTTTTCGCACCAGGAATGATAACTTCCATCGCCTGAATATCATAGTAGAGTCGAGATCTCCTTCTGTCAAAAATGATGTCTTCCATCATATGTATGGTGCTCATATCACTTATTGCGTATGGGAGCCCGCTACCCTGGTTGGTTACAGCCCAGTTATCAACTGCATCTTCACTCGGCGTAACACCTCTGCTGTCCTGAACGGCCCGGTAATTTCTGCCGTTATAACTTACGATATCATCAGAATAAAAGTCCGCCGCTGGATCCCACGCAGGAAATTGTTGTGCTTGCTCTGCTATTAAACGTTGCATGAACTCCCCTTTGGCTATTTTTCCGGACAAAGAATCGTCCTTATAAATATCAGTTATTTCACCAGACTTAACAGCATCAACGATAAGCTTACTGATTTCACCATTTTTGGCAAAAAATCCTTTGTTTTGCTTTTCCCGCAGGTCAATATTCCTCCAGACTCTGACTTTATAGTGCTGCTCATATACGGGTATTGGATTGAGCGAATTTGGATTATACTGAATTTCCAAATCCTGAATCTCCTGGGCCATTGCACCTGAAACGGCGAAGGAAAGTAAAAATATGAATAGCGACTTTTTCATCAATTATTTAATTTGTATGGATATGATGCCGGTAGATCCAGGGACGGCAACTTTGTCTTCCTGGTCCTGATAGGTTCTGCGCACGACATCCTTAATATCAATAATAACCCGATCACCCGGTCTGGCTTGATTTACCCATGCACGCAGGTCCGGATTTTCGTTAGTCGCGTTCAGGCGCTGTACACCCGCAGTACCGCGACCTAAAATCACTTCTGCCCGTTTGATTCTATAGCGTGCATCTTTAGGAACTTCTTGCTTGAAATTATCTTCAGGCTCTGCAACAAACCGTAAACTTCCTATTTGGTTCGCTCTGATTCCGCTTCTTAAGTCGACCTCGGTATTGCCAATATATGCAGTAAACCGAGGTGCAGGCACATTCTTAACATCGAAGTTTGCGTCTCCAATTCTAACCCCGCCATTTGTAACGCCCACAGTAACCTTTCTTTGCTTGGGAATTATCGTCACTTTTCCTGGTTTATCTCCTTTTATAATTGTTGCGCCATTTCCTGCGGTAAACGTAGGATTATAGTTAGTTCCCAAAGAAGGAACTTCAATATTCACGTTGTTACCGCAATTCATATAAAGTGTTGGGGCGTTCCCTGTGGTTACTTTGATTACCGGTTGGGCAACGTAGTAATCAATCATTTTTCTAAATGTAGTGTCATTCATTTTAATGATAGCCTCGAATGATTTTGTAGCGATACCATTAGCATCATAACCACCACCCTGGGCTGTAAATTCAACCTTGCCCATCTTCACTTTGGTTTCATCCTCAATTACAGGCAATTCTTGCGTTCCCATATAGAACTTGGGTAAAATAGCTGTTGAAGATCCAGTCAAAAACATTTCTGCTTCATATTTTGCACCGGCTGCTACAGTGGAGGATTTTGCACGAACCATTGGAACAAACTGGTCAAAACTTATTCTGCCGGCGCCCGCTTCCATTCTTAGTTTGTCCAGCGCTCTTGCCTCATACTCTAGAATTTCGGTTTGAGTCTGCGTCAAAGAGGCCAACGCTGCAATCACAGGTGTGTTCTCAAAAGTAAACGTTAGATAATCTTTTCTGACATGATCTTCATTTTGTGCAAAAAGCGGAATTTCTTTTGGTGGCTTGGCCAATTTTTCAAATTGCATGCCTGATAGCTCGGAAAGTTGCTTCACATAGTCCGCCAACAGCTTTTCATATTTAACGCCAGTCTGTTCTTTCGATTTCACATCAATCATCATCGTCGCAACCTTGGAACTGTGGTCAGTGATCACACCCTCAGTGATTTCAGTGGCTCCTGCTGTGCCCAGCATTTTCAACTTCAGGTCATCGATACTCTTCAATGTACTCTTTGTAAGTTCTCTGGTTTTCTGGGCTCTGTCCTTGGCGCTCAGAACTTTGGGGCTCTGACTCTTACCAGCCTCAGAAATAATAGCAGATAATGTGAGATCACTCTTCTTATTACCTTCATCTATAAGTCCGGTAAGCGTTTCATTGATGATAGCAAATTTTTCGAGCACCGCATTACTTACCTGCAGCGCGAGAAGCGCAGTAAGTACGAGGTACATCATTCCTATCATCTTCTGACGCGGGGTTTCCTTTCCTCCTGCCATGATTTAGTTCTTTTTAGTGTTAAACGTTAAAAATCTAATTTCATTATGCAATCGGTCCGCTGCCTTTCATAGCAGTGAGCATGCTTCCGTAAACCTTGTTCAATGAAGTGAGGTTATCTGTTAGTCTACTGAGTTCAGAAGTGAACTTCGCAGTGTTATCTCCAACTTTAGAAAGACCATTCATTGCTCCTGTAAGGCTCTCATAGAACTTATTCATATTCTTAACATGGCTATCTGCATCCTTCAGTTCCATTTCGTATACCGAATTCAAGGCAGCCAGGTTCTTCGTTACTTTTTGTACTTGCGAATGGTACTCTCCAGCATCCTTTGATGCTTCTGACATACTCGAAACAGCCTTGATTGCTACATCGTAAGATTTGTTCATTTCTACAAGTTGGGTAGACGCCCGCTTTACATTGGATGCATAATCATTAGTAGCCACTGCGGCATCAGACAGGTTAGACATCTTTTTGGCAGAATCCGCAAGATTAGTAAGTCCTTTACCCAGGCTGTCCAAAAGTTCAGGACCAATTTTAGCTTTCTCCAGAGAAACATCCAGTTGTTGTGTCAGTGAAGCCCCAGCTTGTTTATTTGAAATTCTTGTCGGAACAGCGGGTGCTTCAAAGTCTTCACCGAGTTCAGGATAAACCTTAGACCAATCTGGCTCTTGATGAGGCGGCTCAAAGGCACTTAGAAAGAATATAATTGCTTCTGTAGATAAACCAATGAATAGCATCTGGTCAGCACCTTCGTAATGTAGAATCTTAAATAACGCACCAATAATTACGACCGCTGCACCAATACCATAAACTTTTGGCATTATGGTTTTATAGAGAAGTTCAACAAATCCGCCTTTTTTCTTGCTCATTGTAGTAATGGTTTAAGTTTGCCTTTGATATTTTAAAGATAGGTAAAAAAATATGTCAAAATCTATTAAAATTCCTGTCCTGATGACCGGCCAAGGTGCGTCATAGCGCATCTGAAGCCGATATATGCCCGGGTAGAATCTTTGAATTCATATGTGCGTGTACCTGTTTCCAGGTAATAGGCAACATCTTTCCAGGACCCTCCACGAACCACTTTCTTTGGCGGAACTCTTGGATTGTATTTGGAACTTTCCGGATTTGTTCTTGGATCAATATATTGTGGATTCAGATCCCATACTGTTGGTACAGAGGCTGGATTGAAATCGTCCAAACACCACTCTGATACATTACCTGACATATCAAATAAACCATAATCATTGGGGAAGTATGCCTGTACGGGTGAAGAATAGGCAAAGCCATCATCATAGAAATTTCCACGGCCGGGCTTAAAATTTGCAAGCATACAACCTTTTGAATTGCGGATGTAAGGGTTTCCCCATGGATACTTTGCCATGTCTCGACCACCCCTTGCTGCATATTCCCATTCGGCTTCTGAGGGCAAACGGAACGCTGGCATTGGGAAATCGCCAACACTTTTTCTATAATCATTCAGGTATGCTGTTCTCCATTGGCTGAAGAATACCGCAGCATCCCAGTTTACGCCCACAACCGGATATGCATCATAGCCTGGATGCCAATAATAATAATCCTGTATAGGGTCGCCCATATGATGCGCAAAATCTCTTACCCACGATGCTGTATCAGGGTAATACTTCTGACGGAACGTCTCAGCATCAACAGTTTCAAAACCTTCGATGCTGCCATTTTCAATCAGGAAAAAATTTGTGAACTGACGATATTCATTGTTCGTTATTTCTGTATCATCCATAAAGAACGAACCGATCGTAACCTGTTTGTTGAAGTTGATCTGCGTGGACGCCGGATCTTCATCAGCCTGCCCCATATGAAATGTGCCAGCAGGTATTGGAACCATCCCATAAGGAATGGTCATAACCCAACCTTCTCGCCCGCTAACTCCGACGAGTTCGCCCTGATCACCACCTTTACTACCACCCAGGCCAAGCAATCCACAGGCGCTTACGACAGCGCCTCCCAGGACTAAAACTACTTTTGTAACAACCGATTTATCCATAGTTAGTTCTCAGTTTGTCAATGCAATAATTTAAGGCTTCAATTTAGCTTTTATCCCGATACGTTTTTGAGAAACGAATGGCAAATTCTACAAATTCTTAAAAATACCAAAATCTAATGTCGCTTAGTGCCTATACCGAGGGGTCCGAACGACTTTTTTACCGCTACCCGGATTTACCGGAAGATCATAACTCAACATAAATTCCAGCGAAAAATTTTCCTTTGCTGCCTGATCCTTCACAATAAAATCGACTGCTGTGCCTATTTTCAACGATTTATCCTTGAAAATGCTATATCCCAACAGTAAACTCGCCGCCTCAGATTGTCTAAACGCTAATCCTCCCCACATCGTATCTTTGATATGCGCAATTCCTGCAAAATCGACTTGAGTTTTGTTAAGGTCTGTTCTTACAGCGGCGCTAAACTGCACTTTCAGGTCAAAACTGACCTCATAAAAATATCCTCCAGTGAAATTTATATGATTTTCGAGCGCCCCTCTAACACTATCAGCTCCAAAATCAAACTTCGAACGAAGTAAATGGTTGAACCCTACACCGGCGTAATACTTCTCAGCCCTGTAAAATATACCTAAGCCCAAATCCGGTCTTACCTGGGATTCCTTACCTTCCACAATAAGCGGATCGCCCTCTTGAATGTAGCGGTAATATTTCCCATTGACCGTTTGCGAATACAAGCCCAGTTTTATACCGAAACTCAATTTTGATTCCTTTATGCCAAGATGGTAAGCATACATTGCCTGCGCCTCGAGGTTGTTTTGCGGGCCTAATTTATCGTTCATAATGTATGCCCCAAAACCACTTTTTAGTTTATAAATGGGTGTATTGAAGGTTACTAATTGTGAGGTTGGCGCACCGCCATCTCCAAAACTGGATTGGTAGCCTAACCATTGGCTGCGGTGCACTGCAGTTAATCTCGTAACACCATCTACTCCCGCAAAGGCCGGGGTCACATACAAATTGTTGAACATGTATTGCGTGAAAAGAGCATCTTGCTGAGCAAAAGCGCCCGCTCCAAGGAGGAGCATCAAGAGGGTATAAAAAATCCTTTTCAGCATTAAGTTTAAAAAGTAGAATCTAAAGTAAATGCTTTTTTGCGACACTTTCAACTAATGCAATTAAAGTGTAATAAAAAAGATTACTTTCTAAGATTCAATGGATGAAGCAGTTATTTAATACCATTGGCCTTTTTGATGTAAAGTTCAAGGGCACCTGTCATGGAGGGAGCATTGGGAAGCGGAGCTTCGATGTCCAAGATTAGTCCTGCATCAATCGCAGCCTTGGCCGTTGTCGGCCCAAACACGGCGATCCGCGTTTCTTTCTGCTTAAAGTCCGGGAAGTTAACAAACAACGAATTGATGCCGGAAGGGCTAAAAAATGCTAGGACGTCGTAAAAAACCTCCTGCAAATCCGATAGATCAGAAGCAATCGTGTGATAAATAATACCTTCTGTGTAATTATAGCCACCATCTCTCAAAAAATCAGGAATGTCGTTTTTTCGGATATCAGAACATGGGAAAAGATACTTCTCATTTTTGTGCTTCTTTAGAATCTCCAGCAGATCCTGGGCAGTTTTGAGCCCCGTAAAAATCTTGCGTTTACGGATGACAATATACTTTTGAAGATAATTGGAAGTCTGCTCCGAGATGCAAAAATATTTCATCTCCGGGGGCATCTCAATCTTTAACTCCTGACAGTTATGGAAAAAATGGTCAACTGCATTTCGACTGGTAAAAATAATAGCTGTGTGATCAAGAATATCTATTTTTTGTTTGCGGAATTCTTTGACAGGAACCGGCTTGACCATAATAAAGGGTCGAAAGTCGATCGTCAGATCAAACTGCTCAGCAAGTTTTAAATAGGGAGAATTTCCGTCAGCAGGCGCCTCTTGGGTTACTAGGATACTCTTCACTCTTCGCATCCTGTCAGTAGCAATTTCACTCATCACGTAAACAAATTCAGGCTAATAATAAAGTACCTTAATTGTAATCAAAAAGGGTATTAATTCTGTGGCACAAATGTACGAAAATAAATGAAACATTGAATGACCCAATTGACGACGAAGTTTTAAAATGATGAGGATCGTCCAGCCTGCCAGGATCCACGACATCGTGCTGAGGAGAAAAACATAGAAGTTTTCGTTCCGTCCATGGACCGTGAAATAAAGGAATACCACAATTGTGAGCATACCAAAAGCTCCCAGCAAGAGCCGTACCCAATTGAAAAAATGGATGCTCCAAATTTCACTAATACCAAACACAAAGGAAAGCGTATATACCAATATGATCTTTGCCGCGAACACCATCATAATGATGAAGCTTAGCTCAAACCATTGAATGATTGCTCCCGAAAAAGTAGATGCTTGAAATGAAAGTGCTGTAGTATAATGCGAAGGCAGAAAATGAAAAACTACCATCAGGTAATAGCCCAGCATCAAACTACAATACGCATAGAACAAGATATTAATACTGCCTGCGATACGAGAGTATGCCTGGCTATCAACACCTTCACGCATCGAAAATATTCTTGTAATCGAAAAATAATCTGAGGCTAACTTTGGATTAAGCCGGATAATCACAATCAACATTACCAGCAAGACCAGCATCCCAACAACAGCAAAATCCCGAAAGGATGTATACAGCAATAATTGCGGCTCATCAGGGGCAGCGGAAAAACCGATAGCAGATTGAATTAATGTTTGTAACCCCGTTTCATATACTTTATCCTGATGAACACTTACCTGCAACAACGAGGATTGAAAAGCATTTCGCAAACTGTCCACACCAAGATGCAGAATTGTCTTATTGTTGACGATCAGTTGCCCATTGATGAAAAGATCAAACGGTTCCGGACTACTTATGCGCAAGCTGGTACCAGGGAATTTTGTTGCGTCAAGCATAAAGTAGATTGTGCTGACCCTGCCTTCGCGCCCTTCAAATCTCTCAAAGCGTTCATTTTGGTATATCCTCCACTCTTTCTTAAAATCCTTAATTATCGAATAGTCTTGTCCTGCCGTTATGAAAGTTACCGCGCAAGAAAAAAAGAAGATTAATGAAGATTTTGTGATGACACGCATAATAAATTCCCTCAAAAGTATCAGAATCTGGTCTCATATCCGAAATGCAAGTAGTTTTGTTGCTGTAACATGGCTGGTATTTACGTTCATATTCCCTTTTGCAAGCAAGCCTGTTATTATTGCGACTTTCATTTCTCAACCAGCCTGGCACTGCGGGATAAAATTCTTCTTGCGATAGCAAATGAAATAGGCCTTCAAAGAGCGTACTTGAAAGAAGAAGATGAAATCCAGACAATATATTTTGGCGGAGGGACTCCTTCCATTCTTTCCGGAAAAGAGATACGCTTTATTCTGGATACCATTTATGATACTTTTTTAGTAAGTCCGGATGCAGAAGTTACGTTAGAAGCAAATCCGGATGATTTGTCGACAGAAAAGTTGAGAGAACTTAAAAACACGGGTATAAACCGGCTGAGCATAGGTATTCAGTCTTTCGACGATGTAATATTAAAATCTCTCAACCGCGCCCATGATTCACAGTTGGCGAAAAGCTGTGTAAACAACGCCTATGAGATAGGATTCCAAAACATCAGCATTGATTTGATTTACGCCATACCACAACAAGACCATGCGCTTTGGAATAAAAATATTGAAATGGCACTGGCGCTCAGGCCACAACATATCTCCTCGTACGCCTTAACCATAGAAGAAAAAACAGTCTTTGGCCGTTGGGCTGCCAAGGGAAAGATCGAGACCGTTGATGATGATTTTGCAGCGTCACAGTTACAAATTCTGGTGGATAGGCTGGAAATAGAAAGCTACGAGCAATATGAGATTTCAAACTTTTCAAAACCCGGTTTCCATTCACGCCACAACAGCAACTACTGGAAAGACAAAGCATATTTGGGTGTGGGGCCCAGCGCCCATTCGTACAATAGGGTAAGCAGGCAATACAATGTTCTCAATAACTATTCCTACGTGCGTTCCATAGCCGCGTTGAAGATTCCCGCTACCCTTGAAATTCTGACGCGTGAAGATAAAATAAATGAATACCTCCTTACCACATTGAGAACATCATGGGGTAGTAACTTGGCTAAACTTCGCGCGGAGTTCGGCTTTGATTTGGAGGCAGTACATGGACCGTATATTCGTTCGCTGCTTGAACATAAGTTTGCGTTCATAGAAAATGAAACCCTATTGCTGACTAAAAAGGGAAGACTTCTGGCGGATAAAATAGCCTCCGACTTATTTATCATTCCCTAAAATGCCTGAAAAAATAGCCTTCAGTTCGCACTTCTTTCACCCAACTATAAATAACTCAAAAGTTTTGTATTTTTCCACGACGAAATGGCGCAATGAAGTCAACTGAGGAAAAAAAAGTATACATGCTCCTAAAGGCAGTGATTTTTCACTACCATGGACTTGATGAGCAGGAGAAAGATGATCTTGACAAGACCGCTGAAGAACTTCATGCCCCGGAAGAGTATAAATGGGCGTTGGAATTCGTATCACAGGATTACATCACTGCTTTCGATCGTGCACGAAATTATCTGAATGATATTATTGGCGACTACCAGAAGGAAAAAAGGATTGATCTTATCAATATGGTGTGGCAGGCAAACAACCTGAAAGGCTATGTTACTGAAATGGAGGCGACCGCAATGCTCAAGCTAGCCAAAGACTGGAATGTGCAGCACGAACTCATTGACCTGGTAATGAAGTAGGTTATTGATCTCCTCGCTCTATCGTTTCTTGCTATCAAGCAAAAAAGCGTGAAGGCTACTCACGCTTTTTTTTGACAATCTTAAGTGCTCTCTTTACCCGTTCATCGAAGCCAAGAACTCATCGTTATTTCGGGTTCCTTTCATCTTATTTTGCAGGAATTCCATCGCCTCAACAGAATTCATGTCTGCCATATACTTACGCAGAATCCATACACGTTGCAATTCCTCCTCTTTCAAGAGTAGATCTTCGCGCCTTGTACCGGAAGCGGGAACATCCATTGACGGGTAGATCCTTCTGTTTGACAATTTTCTGTCAAGTTGCAATTCCATATTACCGGTACCCTTAAACTCTTCAAATATCACCTCGTCCATTTTTGAACCTGTATCGATCAACGCAGTTGCAATAATCGTTAATGAACCACCATTCTCAATCTTTCGCGCTGCCCCAAAGAAGCGTTTTGGCTTGTGCAGTGCATTGGCGTCCACTCCGCCTGAGAGAATCTTTCCTGAAGATGGAACAACGGTATTGTAGGCACGGGCAAGACGCGTCAACGAGTCCAGTAAAATCACAACATCGTGACCACACTCAACCATGCGCTTAGCTTTCTCCAACACTATGCTGGCGACTTTGACGTGGCGCTCAGCTTGTTCATCAAAAGTAGAAGCAACAACTTCAGCCCGTACGCTTCGCGCCATATCTGTCACTTCTTCAGGACGCTCATCGATCAGCAATACAATAAGGTAGACTTCGGGGTGGTTTTCTGCAATGGCATTGGCTATGTTCTTTAACAGCACTGTCTTACCGGTCTTCGGCTGTGCCACGATCATACCCCGCTGCCCTTTACCAATCGGTGAAAACAAGTCAAGGATACGGGTAGAAAGATTGTCATGCGTTGTGCTAAGCTTGTATTTTTCGTTTGGGAAAAGCGGCGTCAGGTATTCAAATGCAACGCGATCTCGGATTTCTTCTGTTGTCTTTCCGTTCACAGACTCTACCTTTAGCAGCGCAAAATACTTTTCACCTTCTTTCGGGGGGCGTATAAAGCCCTTCACGGTATCCCCGGTCTTCAACCCAAACAACTTAATTTGGGATGGCGATACATAAATATCATCGGGACTCGCCAAATAGTTATAGTCTGATGAACGCAAGAATCCATATCCATCCTGCATTATTTCCAAGACGCCTTCATTACTAATCGCACCATCAAATTCGCGAATTGCGGGTCTGTATTGTTGTGGCTTTTCTTCGCGCGATTCATTTTTGCCAGGCCGAGATTGATCTTCAGCAGCACTAGCCGATACTGGCTCAACCTCCGCACCTTCACTAAATGCAGTTGGAGGACTGTCGAAATTTATGTCAATGGAGTCCAGTATCTCATCAGATGAAAAATCTCCCTCCAGTTTTGGTGCGGGAGGTGTAGGCGTAACATTTTCGCGTCTGCGGGGCCGCTGTCTGCGCTCCGGCTCAGATGCCGATTCCGCAGCCTCAGATTCCGTGGCAGCAGCCGGCTCGGCCTCCGAAATTGCGTCACCCGCAATAGCCTGCTGATCCAGGATCTTATAAATAATATCTTGCTTGGATAGCTTTTTGGCATTCTTCACGCCTATCCCTTCTGCAATTTCCTTCAGTTCAGAGAGAAGCCTGACATTCAGGTCGTCAATAGTATACATGTTGATTTAAAAATGGATTGTCTTAAAAAATTTGTAGAATTAATTCTTGTGATCAGCCGAGCTGAGATTAGGGGTCATGAAAACAACTAACTTGAAAACAAAGATTCGATAAATGAAGTCCGGATATATATTCAGAAGGCTTGAGATAAGCCATATGACAGTGCAAGTATAGGCACATTTTGCCTATAATCAAATTCAAAGAAATTTTTTCTTCCTCCGGGAAGGGATCAGGCCATTCAAAAAAAGCTAATTTTGAACCCGTAAAAAAACAAACACCATGCTACAGGCAGTTGCTATTCGGGAACAGACCGAAAGAATTTTAGAGGGCCTCCGAAAAAGAAATTTTAAAGACGCTGAAAACATAATCCGCCAGGTGTTGGACAACGATCTGTTGAGGCGTGATACCCAAAAAGTATTGGATGATTTGAAGTCAAGTTTGAACAATAATTCTAAAGAGATCGGCAATCTCATTAAGTCAGGTAATCAGGCGGAGGCTGCTAGTTTGAGGTCTTCAGTAGGTGCAGACAAAGAGAAGGTAAAAACACTGGAGGGGGAGCTCAGTCGTTACGAAAAAATACTGGAAGAACTTCTTTATAAGATTCCCAACGTACCGCATGAAATAGTCCCAGCCGGGACAAGGCCGGAAGATAATATAACCGTTTTTGAACATGGCTCAATTCCAAAGCTGGGCGCAGAGGCCTTTCCCCATTGGGATTTGATAAAGCGTTACGACATAATTGATTTTGATCTCGGGAATAAGATTTCAGGAGCAGGATTCCCCGTATATAAAGGGAAAGGTGCCAAACTGCAACGGGCCCTGATTAATTTTTTTCTGGATGAAGCCGATAAGCAAAACTATAAAGAAATCCAACCTCCTATCGTGGTAAATGAGGCCTCAGGGCTTGGAACAGGACAGTTGCCTGACAAAGAAGGGCAGATGTATTTTATTCAGGAAGATGGCCTCTACCTTATACCTACAGCAGAAGTTCCCATCACAAACTTATACCGCGATGTAATCGTTGCAGAAGCAGCACTGCCCATCAAGAATGTTGGCTATACACCTTGTTTCAGACGAGAAGCCGGGAGCTGGGGCGCCCACGTACGGGGGCTAAACCGCCTGCACCAGTTTGACAAAGTAGAGATCGTACAAATTACGAAGGCTGATGAATCCTCCAAGGCATTGGATGAGATGTGTCTGTACGTTCAAAGCCTGCTCGAAAAGTTGGAACTTCCCTATCGCAAACTTCTATTGTGCGGTGGTGATCTGGGGTTCAACGCAGCGGTAACATACGATATGGAAGTATTCGCTGCTGGCCAGCAGCGATGGCTCGAAGTCAGCTCTGTAAGCAACTTTGAAGCCTTCCAGGCAAACCGACTGAAGTTGCGTTGTAAAAGCGATGAGGGCAAAATGCAGCTGTTGCATACCTTGAATGGAAGTGCTTTGGCTTTACCAAGAATAGTTGCTGCAATCCTGGAGAATAACCAAACAAGTAATGGTATCCGCATACCAGGCGTATTGGTTCCCTATACGAAGTTTGATATGATTGATTAGACACAATGAGCAGGGATCAGAAGAAGATGCACCGCCCAGAAAAAGGCAGGGAAGTGTTTAAACGAATAATCATATGATAGACACGTCCCGGAGCATCATTCATGCTGTTTCCGTCCACCTTATCGGTAACGGTGACAACCACCAGGCCTTAACGTTATCTGACAGCCCCCTCTCAATTGAGGATGAATTGCTGAAGAAACTTCTTGTAACGTACTTTCTTAGCAACTTCAGTACGCCTGCGTATTACAGCTTCACATCTTCGGGTGATGACTTCAAATTAAATCCCGTATTTCAATTCGTTACCGAAATTTTTGCGGATGATTCGATGCATCACCAGCATTCAATCAACATTGCAAAACACCTGCATGCTGCAACGCAGCATCCTAATATCAAACCCGGCGATTTGTATGTAGCTCTTTTTTCAGGGGTAACACTTGAGGGTAGAACACAGAATGCTGTTGGGATTTTTAAATCTGAGAATAAAGAAAACTATATTAAACTCCAGGGAAAATCCAACCCTTTTCATCTCAGCGCGGAGGAAGGTATAAACATTCGAAAACTTGATAAAGCATGCCTCATATTAGACGTTGATAAGGAGGCAGGCTATCGAATCCTGATCCATGATAACACGAATAAGTCTGACGCGCAATTCTGGACGCAGGACTTTCTGAATATAGGGCCTTGGTCTGATTCCTATCACCACACTAATAACTTCATGAATCTTACCCGACGATATGTGGGTGATCAGTTGGATGAGGAGTTCAGTGTTTCCAAAGCTGATAAAATCGACCTGCTTAACCGTTCCATGAACTTTTTTAAATCGCATGACCAATTCGATCAAAATGAGTTTGAGGTCAAGGTCCTTGCCGACCCCTCGGTCATAGAGTCTTTTCGCAACTACGAACGTACCTTGAGGTCGGAGTCTGATATTGTGAATAGTTTTGAAATTTCAGCGCAGGCGGTTAAAAGGCAGGTGCGCGTATTTAAAAGTGTTCTTAAACTCGATAAGAACTTTCACATCTATATTCACGGTAACCGTGAATTAGTCGAAAAAGGATTTGATCAAACAAAGAACAAGCATTTTTACAAGATCTACTTTGATCAAGAAACTTAGTTCCAAATGCCAAATTCCTTACTATCTTTATTTTCTGCAACTAAACAATATGGACACACCAAAGCTTGGAGAAAAAATTAAGCATACTGTTAAAAAGATCATAAAAATTATTATTGCAACAGCGCTAATCGTTGGGATAATCGTATTCAGTTTCATGTACTGGGCCACCTATGAAAGCGGCGTGATGGCAGGAAAAATTCTTCGCATCAGTGAAAAGGGTGTACTGTTCAAAACCTATGAAGGGAAGATAAACCTGGAGACCTTCGGTGCGCTGAAGGGAGCAAGCCCGATCGCTGAGTCGTTTGATTTTTCTGTCGAGAAAAGTGAAAAAGATCTTATCAATGAATTACAGGAGGTGGCCTTAAGCGGTGAGCGTGTTAATTTGTATTTCGTTAAACGTTACGCGATATTCCCATGGCGAGGTGAAACAAGATATTTTGCGACGCGCATTGAGCGGGTACCCCACTAAGCTATTGTTCGTCAAAAAAGTTGCGTGAAAAGATAAGCCGGGCAAGCGCAAATTCCCGTAAACAAAATAGGCTATTTCAGATTCTGAAATAGCCTACTCTAAAATTATATGGCAGGGTTATGCTGTTGCCGCAGAAGCAGACTCCTCAAACTTTTGAGAAATCTTCAGGGTTACGCTCTTCTTGGCCTTATATCCACAATATCCGCATTGAAAATGCTTCAGCAACTGACCTTCTTCCTGAGCGGAAGCAGGTTTCAGAATTTCTTCACGCACAACCTTAAAGGTTTGGTAGTTACACTCAGGACACTGCAATGCATGGAGATGTCCTGAATATCTTTCAATCTTAACATATCCGGTCTCTTCATCCTTCCACACATCATAGTCAACAGAAAAAACATTTTCTTCAGCCTGCATACCCTCGTCCAAATAGGCATCTTCTTCCTGCTCCCCTAATAATTTCATTGCTTTACCGGTTTTCGGAGAAATCCGCGGCTTATATCGCAGGGCCTTCAACCTCTTCTCAATAAAGAACGGATAATAAAACTTGAGCATGTTCTGTATGATAAGCGCTACGATCATTCCCATGGCGAAAGTTGTAAACCCTAATACAAAAATCCACAGTGTGTTTAACTTCTGGATGTTTGAATTCGCATAGAAGCAGCAGCCAACGATAAGAATGATTGCTGCAATCCAAAGGGTTCTGATTTCGCTCCGGTTGATATAATCATACTTTACCTTTGCGTCACTCATCGTCGCCAGGCGAACAACGTGATACAGTATTATCAAAATCGAAATTGCCCACGCAACATATGCTATGTTTTTCGCCATAGCATTCCATGCGTCATAATTTTGTACAATATCTTCCATGGTTACAGGTTGGTTGTTAATATTCCTAAAAACAAATATATATGGCTGTTTCTATTTAACCTAGAAAGTCATAGCAGTTAATCCGCATAAACGGCCCTAATTTAATACAGAAATCACGAAAAAGTCATTGTTGCCCCTCAAGTTTGGGTGCTAAAGGGGTTAGATTTTACCCAAAAAACCCTCAATTCTGGCGGCTGCCTCCTCGGGTTTTTCAAACATAGCCATGTGCCCCACCCCCTGAAGAATATGAATTTCCGGGTAATGACATACCGCTGCCTGCTCGTGAATCGATGCAACTGGTATCCCCAAATCCTGATTCCCTGCCAGAAATAGTGTAGGTTTTTTGAAGTTTTTCAATGTTTTCGTCTGATCATAACGCCTGCGCATGGCCTGGGTGTAACCAATTACTGCGGCTTCCGAGGATTGCCCGGCAATTTTTTTGACCGTTTCAATCCATTTGTTTTGTGGATTTGCAAAAAGCGGGGCAATAAAATTTGTGGTAAAGGCCAAGGCGCCGTTTTTCTCAACAAAGTCTATGACCTTTGCCCTCGACGACTTCTTTTCAGCAGAATCTGCATATGCCGTGGAGTGAAATAACCCAATGCCCGAAAAAAGATCTGGTCTTTTCTCAATCATTGACAATGCCACATAACCGCCTAATGAATGGCCGACAACAACGCTATTCTGAATTTCATTTTCGCTTATAAAATGTAACACTTGCCCGGCAACCTGATCAATTGAAAATGGGTATGGTAGGATGGGGCTTTTACCAAAGCCTGGAAGATCCAGGGTAATGACATTGTAGGATTTTACAAATCGCTCACCAAAATCATCCCAAATAGCCTGATGCATGGGGAACCCATGAATAAAAATGAGCGCTTTGCCCGCACCACGCTCCCTGGAAAAAAGCTTCAAGATTAATAGATTTTTGAAACGGATTCGAGCATCGCTACCACGGCTTGCTCTATTCCATCAGCATCGAAACCACATTCTTTGTGCAATTCAATCTGCTCGCCGTGCTCTATAACCTGATCAGGGATTCCTAACCGTTTCACTTCTGCATGATAATTATGATCGACCATGAACTCAAGAATTGCACTCCCGAATCCACCTTGAATGCAACCGTCCTCAACGGTCACCACTTTCTTGTACGTTGAAAATATTTCATGAAGCATTTCCGCATCCAATGGTTTAGCAAAACGCATATCGTAGTGCCCGATTTCTATGCCGAGTTTCTCCAGGCGCTCGCATACCTCAGCGGCATAATTGCCAATATGTCCGATAGTAAGAATTGCCAATTCACCTCCCTCTTTTAACCTGCGCCCCGTACCAATTTTGATTTCTTCCATTGGCGTCCTCCAATGAGGCATGACGCCCTGGCCCCGCGGATACCGTATAGAAAATGCCTGCTCTTTCCTTGGCAACTGGGCTGTGTACATCAGGTTACGCAACTCAGCCTCATTCATGGGAGCGGACACAATCATATTGGGCAAACATCTGAAGAAGGCTAGATCATATGCACCATGATGTGTAGGACCGTCTGCTCCTGAAAAACCAGCCCGATCCATGCAAAAATTAACAGGAAGATTCTGAATACAGACATCGTGGATCACCTGATCATAGGCGCGCTGCATAAATGTGCTGTAAATATTGCAGAAAGGGATGATGCCCTGGGTAGCAAGCCCCGCAGAAAAAGTTACTGCATGTTGTTCCGCAATGCCTACATCAATGGCACGATCCGGCATATCTTTCATCATAATGTTCATGGATGAACCGGAAGGCATTGCCGGCGTAATGCCCATGATCTTTGCATTTGATTTCGCCAGCTCTACCAAGGTATGACCAAAAACATCCTGATATTTTGGCGCCTGTGGCTCATCGTAAACTTTCTTGTGAATTTCGCCGGTGATCTTATCAAAAGTACCAGGCGCATGCCATGTTGTAGCATTCCCGTTTTCGGAAGGGCCATACCCTTTTCCTTTCACTGTCACACAGTGTAAAATCTTGGGACCCTTAATTTGTTTAAGATCGTGCAGCACCGTAACCAGGTGGTTCACGTCATGACCGTCAACGGGTCCAAAATAACGTAGATTCAGTGATTCAAATAGATTGCTTTGGCTCAGTAGTGCAGCCTTTATACCAGTCTCGACTTTTGACACAATTTCCTGTGCGCTTTTTCCGAACATGGAAAGTTTACCCAGCACATTCCAGACTTCGTCTTTTAGTTTATTGTAAGCTTTGCTGGTGGTGATGTCTGTCAGGTAATCCTTTAGCGCCCCTACATTGGGGTCGATGGCCATGCAATTATCATTCAGGATGATCAGGATGTTCGTATCCGAAACGCCGGCATGGTTTAACGCTTCAAAGGCCATTCCTCCGGTCAGCGCTCCATCGCCTATCACGGCAATGTGCTGCTTATCTTCAATTTTTAAATACTTGGATGCGGAAGCCATTCCCAGCGCGGCAGAAATTGATGTTGAAGAATGGCCTACGCCAAATGTATCGTACACGCTCTCCTTGCGTTTTGGGAAACCCGAAAGGCCTTTATAGAGTCTGTTGGTATGGAAGTTATCTTTTCTCCCGGTTAGAATCTTATGGCCGTAAGCCTGATGCCCTACATCCCACACGAGTTGATCGTAAGGCGTATTAAAAACATGGTGTAAGGCTACAGTAAGCTCCACAACACCCAGGCTGGCGCCGAAATGACCTCCGTATACAGAAACATTATCGATTATGAAATGACGGAGTTCATCACAGAGTTGAACCAACTGGCCCTGGTCGAGTTTTTTGACATCATCCGGGCTATTGACACCCGCTAAAAGTTTTCCAGGAGTTATCAGCATGCTTTACAATTCATAAAACCTCTAACACCGAGTTCAAGGTAAGTGTTCTACATTGCTTTTCAACGCCAAACAGGCAACAAAGATAGTTATTTCTCACATGTCGGCATTTTTTGCCGGATTATAAATAAATTTGCAGCCCATGGAAACTACGCAGGAAACTTTTGAGGTAAAATTACCCTTGTTTGAAGGTCCTTTCGACCTTTTGTTGTTTTTCATTGAACGCGATGAGCTGGACATCTACGATATCCCCATTGCGACAATTACCAACGATTTCCTGGAATACATCCGGCAGATGGAGCAGCTCAATATTGAGGTTGCCAGTGAATTTATCCTGGTGGCAGCCACTTTAATGCGGATCAAATCCAAGATGCTATTGCCCCGTCCTCAGTTAGATGACCAGGGCAATGAGATAGACCCCCGCGAAGAGCTGGTAAGGCACCTGCTTGAATATAAAAAATACAAATCCGTTATCGATAACTTCCACAAGCTGGAAGAGGTGGAGTTGATGAAGGAAAAGCGTGGCAACCTGATGAAGGAGTTAAGAGTTCTTGCGGAAACAACCAATGTGGAAGCAGAACTTCAGGATGTAACGATTTTCAAGTTGATGACCATCTTTGAAAAAATATTGAAACGGCAGGAGGCTGAGAAGAACAAACCTGTCCATCAGGTTATTCAGTTTCCGTATACGGTAGAGGAACAAAAAAATTATTTACGGGAAGAGCTGACCAGGCGACCGAGGCTTTCATTTACGGAACTCATTGAATCATATCCTACACGAATCGGGGTAATATTTAACTTCCTTGCCATCCTTGAAATGTTAGCGTTACAAGAGCTGACTATTCAGATCGGGGAGGGGTTCAGTAATTTCTGGATCGCGAAAGCAGAAGCGACGGAAGCCGCTATTTAGACTTTCAAATCTTCAGCGGGTACCTACGCGATACGCTGCTCCTAAATACTTAATTGGTTCGTTGTGACTCATCTTCAGAACCCAATCTGCGCTGACGTGCTGCTTTGAGCTTTTGATTACCGAACGTATAGGTAAGGTTTAACATGACCACACGGGTATCAAAGCGGAGCACATAATCAGACGTAAAGCCAGGTACATTAATTTTCCCCTTGTACCAGTTTGTGTGGAACACATCTTGTAGGCTTAATTTGGCCTTGAATTTCGAACCCAGTGCCTTTTGCAAACCAACATCCACGGAGCCGCTCCATGGAGCCCGGGCAAGCCCCTGAACAGAAGGTGTGCTCAGCCATCCCGTTAATTCTCCCGTCCAGCCGTGCGAAAAAACAAAAGTGTTTGACCCATTAAACCTGCCTGAAATCTGCTCTACGACGATGGGGTTGTCCTTATAATTATAGTCAAATCGACTGTACAACCCCATGAAGTTCATTTGCAAATTCCATCCCTTCATCACCTTGACAGGGAAGCTCACGGTAAGATTGTAAGCTTGGGATTTACCTACATTAAGTGGTGTTCGTTCTGTACGAATACTGTCCACCGGCTGAATGAGATAAAAAACTAAATCATTAACAAAACTTGCCCCGAGGGAAGTGAAAAGTTTATCCTTAAACCCGTGCTTCAACTCAAGAGAATGCGTATACTGTGGCAACAGATACGGATTCCCCCGACTGTAGAGGTAGGGATCAACATACCAACGCGCGGGATTAAGTCCCTGGTAGTTTGGTCGATCAATTCGGTAGCTGTACGAAATAGTAAGCGTATGATCTTTCGATACGTGTTGCGACAGGAAAAAACTCGGAAAGAAATTCAGGTAATCACGCTTCACGATACTGTTTTCGGTAATAGAATTGCCTTCAGAATGGGTATGCTCTGCACGGAGTCCAAGTTGCATTTCGGTCTTATTGCCGAGCTTCCCGGAAAAACTTGTGTAGGCCGCATAGACCTTTTCAGTATAAGCAAAACGGTTTGACAATTCATCGTCTCTGATCAGGTCACCAATTTCTCCCCTACTCAACGACATATCGTTGTCAGTTTTTACGTAAGCGCTTTTAATGCCGGCTTCCATCTTCCATTTCGAAAACACGGTACGGTTGTAATCAAGCTTGGCGGTTGTGATCCTGACCGAGGAGGGCATTTCGCTCAGCAGGCCCATTACCGGTTGCACGGGGTCCTCCAAAGAGGTAGTTTCAATGCTTAGTGTATTTGCGAAGTCGCGTGAAAATTGTCCCATATCAAAATCAGCGGAAAGTTGGCCACCACCATTCGGAAATAAGTGCTGAAAATTAATGTTCCCAACCTGATTTGTAGACTGGGATGAACTTGTTTTGTGGGTATTTGCCACCAGGTACTCCTCGAGATCGCCCTTGTTAAAAGCACTTCGTGCTGTCCCATCCTCTCCGTTATCATTCCAAAACCCGGTCCATACTATGCCTATAGTCGTATTTTTACCAATAAAATAATCCACCCCAGCCTTGGCATTTTGACCCCAACGCGAATTGGGAATATAGGTGTCCTGGTCTGTAAAAGTTATCTGCTCGCCATTGTCAATGGATTGATTGCTTTGCAGATCAAAATAGCTGCCGCCCCGATTTGCACTGTAGTTGCCAAAAAAGTTAACCTTCTTCGCACGGTGATTGATTTGCAGGCTACCCCTTTCACGGTCAAACCGGCCGGTCCCTAACCCCAGTGAAAGTGAACCGTTGGTGCCAATACTATTATTCTTTTTTAATCGGATGTTGATAATCCCTGAATTTCCTGCAGCATCGTACTTCGCGGAAGGATTGGTGATCAATTCAATCTGATCGATGTTGTCGCTGGACATGGAACTTAACAACGTAACCAGGTCTTCCATGGAAAGGTAAGTCTGTTTTCCATCCATTTGAACAATTACTCCCGCTTTGCCACGTAACTGAAGCGAGTTGTTTTGTCTGTCAACGGTTACACCGGGTGCTTTTTCCAGGACTTCCAAAGCTGTAGATCCGCTTGCGATAATGCTGTTGGCAACGTTCACGACCATCTTGTCTATGTATTGTTCCACAAACGGCCGCTTTTCTGTGATGACCACCTCCTGCAACTGCTTACTGTCCTCTGCGAGGTTGAATGATACGCCTTTCAAATCCGGGTTCTGCGCGGTAATCTTAATGGGTGGCAGGTAGGCCTGCTCATAGCCTATCATGGAGGCGGATACCAGATAGGTACCGAAGGCGATGTTATCGATCGCATAAACTCCCAACGTATCCGTTACAGCGCCCTTAATCAAGCTCGAATCACTGGCATTCAGCAGCAACACGTTGACAAAGGGCATCGCATCACCGCCGCGTTCTACTACTTTGCCGCGTATAGACTGGCCGTATGAATCCAGGGAAAACAGGATTGCAAAAAAGAAAATAGTATGCTTGTTCATTGAATGAATGCGGTAAAAAAAAATAAATTCAACTTTTCCGGGCCTCAGGGTAACTTTTCATTCCGCCCTAGTTCCTTATCAACGATATCAATGGATGATGTGGCCACCCCATCAACTTGAAACCTTAAAACACTTTGTAATGCCGGATTTTACAGCATGCAAAGTTAACAAATACGCTTTAGGAATCAAATCCGTTACTCGAATGCGTTCCAAATACATGTCACAATACTTAAATGGGTTTATCTGTTTCGTAAAAAATCAGCACAGAAAGCTCAGCGTAGAAACAGTACCCGTATCGGGAACAGATAGACCCCTGATATTTCCCTTTTGCTTGTGCATTATTTGCTGGGAGATGCTCAATCCAATTCCTTACATGGCTTTTTTTAGTGGCGTAAATCGGTAATAAGAGCTGTTCCAAATCTTGCGGTGCATTGCCGCAACCGTTATGGCGATAAAAACCAAAACCATCATGGAAAAATAATCCCAAACCAAATATTGATTTATCGTTCAATATTTTACGCGTCTGACACCCAGTAAGGCGGCTGGCAGGTGTCTCACACCGCAGATTGATTCCTGACAAAAGTCATAGCTATTCTCCGAGGCACCTATCAACTTGTTGCCCAAAAGAGGGATGCATACCACAACTTCAAGCAGGGCAGTCAGGCGCTGGATTACCATCCTGCGTGTCAGTATTGGCATTATCTATGTATGGTTTGGAATTTTGAAGTTTTTCCCCGGCGTCAGCCCCGCGGAAGACCTTGCCAAGGATACCATTCAACTATTGACGTTCAACTTCATTCAGCCGAATTTGGCGCTGCTCTTGCTCGCGCTATGGGAAACTGGCGTTGGTATCATGATGATTGGCGGGATTTATACCAAATTGGCCTTGCGCATTGTACTCGTCCATATGTTCTGCACGTTCACACCCTTACTTTTGCTTTCCGATCTTTCCTTTACATCAGCGCCCATCGCACTTACGCTGATAGGGCAATACATTATCAAGAACATCGTGATTGTAAGCGCTTTGTTTTTGATCAATGCTTCTCTCAAGCAAAATCTCCTGCATCGATAATGCGGCCATATGAAGCGGCGCATCTACATTACTTTCCTATGGGGGATCACAGGTGCGCTATGCATAAAGATCATTTCGGTCAGTCGTGGCTACCTCGATAATAAACTTTGCAACTTTTGCTGTTAGTGCCGCAAAGTACCTTGCCCCTTTCTCTGCCGATGCTTTTCTCGGATCGCCTACACCGGTGTCTTTCGTTACCTGCAACCATTTCCGCTCCGCCCAGGCCCAACCCTCGCGCAGGGCGGCGATCCTGAATTTTTTTGCCGCTCCGTCACCCGCTTCGGATAACGGTCTTACGAGTTCTGGCCTCAGATGCATGATCAGACTGGTCTCCATTTCGCCCGCATGGTCATCTTTGTTTTCAAAAAATTCCTTTTGGTCCAGCGCCTGAAACCAATTGCAGGAACATAGAAACATTTTTGGGAACTGAAGACCCAGCTCACGAATCATGGTTTTAAAATCATTCCCACCATGACTGTTGAGAATAATAAGTTTGTAAATACCCTGACGATTCAGCACCTCCACCACGTCGCGAAGCACGGCGAGCTGCGTACTGGGATTCATGTTCATGTCAAGCTTTACATCAAACTGGCCCGTGTTTACGCCAAAAGGAATGGCCGGCAAAACCGTTATTCTTGCTCCCTGTTCCCAAGCCAACCGCGCAGCTTCCGCTGCTACATTTTCAGCTTCAATAATATCTGTTCCGTATGGAAGGTGATAGTTGTGCGCTTCACAGGCACCCCAGGGGAGTACAGCTACTTCATACTCAGTTTCTTTTACGATTTTCCAGGTGTTCTCGGCAAGGATGTAGGGACGCATATAACAAGGGGTTGAGCGCTGATAATGGTTATAAATTGCAGCATAAAAGTAAACATTGCACATGAGTATCTACAAGGACTATTAATACGGATGGTAGGATGCAATCCGTTTCTCAAACAGGGATTGCAATGCGATAACTTTTGCCTCTCCGCACAGTCAGATGGTCCTCCCGTAGCCAGGGATTGTGTTGCTTCAGCAGTTTGTAATTTGTTCCCTGCTCCTTTGCAAATGATACGAGACTTATTATGGTCTTATCAACTTCAACATAGCGCAAGCCTTCTTGTTGATATAAATGTGCCGGATTGATCTTGAATCCGTAACGCTGTGGATTTTCAGCAATCTCTTTGATGGCCAAAATCCGGAATACATAGCGCGATGTTTCGTCATTGAGGTACAAATCGTAATATGAATTTACATCCTGAGCTTCAAGTGCACGGCCAACGCCACCCATGCCGCGGTTATACGATGCCGCCACGATTGTCCAGCTTCCAAATTTTCGGTACGCTTGCTTAAGGTATTTGCAGGCTGCTTCTGTAGCTTTAAGCGGGTCATACCGCTCGTCCACTTCATTTGTGATCTCCAGCCCAAGTTCCTTCCCGGAGGATTTGAGGATTTGCCAATAGCCTACGGCATCGCGGTAGGATGTAACATTCATGAGGTTGCTCTCAATCAGCGGCAGGTACTTAAAATCTTCGGGAATATCGTACTGCGCTAAAATTTTTTCCATTTGGGGCAGCCAACGGTTGGCGCGCTTCATCAGGAAAATGGTATTGCTGTGCCAGTAGCAGTTTATCTGAAGTTCATTATCAAGTCGCTCGTGCACGTCAGGTATAGACAAGGGTACCGGCTCGCCGGCAAATGACATTTCTTCTGGCACAGCATAAGAGATTGCAGGGAGATGGTAAGCATTCCCATAATCAATTTGAATAACACCATCATCCGATATAGACGCTCCCGACACTGTCGACGATTCATTATAGGTGATGTACCCAAAGAGTATGACAAGCGATGCGACCGACAGAAAGTTTGACAGATTCATTTTCACGCGTAGTGCATTTGCATATATGTATATAAAAACTATACCAAAATAGGTTGTAGCTCTGCCGCACTCACCAGTTGCGCAGCATAATCATCAACATTTGTACCATCCCAGGACGATTTAAGCCTTATTCGATCTTTCTTATTTTCCAGACCCTTATTGTACGCCTTGTCGTAATAGGTGAGGAGTATCTCAATAGTGGAATCCATATCGCCTTGTAAGAGCTTTTCCTTCGCTGCCTTGAAATGCTGACCGCCTAATCTTTTGGTAATTCTGGTCATTGCCTGGAGGAACTCTTCTTTATCTGACGCTCCATATTCTCCAACCAGTCGTTTGATGCGTGTCTCCTTCTGAACACCAATTTCCACTACCGGACTCGATTTCATTTGTATCCATAAATCGTCGGGCAACATTATTTTGCCGATGGCCAGTGATTCATCTTCAATCCAAATGCGCTTGTTCTCATCAAACTTCAATATTTCCTCGAAGAGATAATTTTGAAATTGTTCAGTGGTCGGCTGTGGGGGCAACATTAGTCCACCAAAAGCCGAGCCTTTGTGATTGGCAATTTTTTCTAAATCAATGATCTGCTCGCCACGTTGTGCCAGCGCCCGGAGAATTTCACTTTTACCACTGCCGGTACACCCGCCGATCACGATAAGCTGGAATGGCTTTTTGAAAGACTCTACGGCAACTCTACGATAGGATTTGTATCCCCCTTCCATCCGATGGGTTTTAATGCCCGCCATATTGGCAAACTGGCAAAAATTAGCCGAGCGCATGCCACCACGCCAGCAGTATACGATAAGCTCTTTACCGATCTTATCCGCCTCTTCAACAATACCCGCCAGGCGTGGCCCTACAAGTCTGAACCCTGTCTTTATAGCTTCGTGCTGTCCTTTTAGTTTGTAATCAGTCCCCACAGCGACGCGCTCTGCGTTATTCAAAAGAGGAATATTTATGGCTGAACTGATATGCCCTGTCCCATATTCACCTTCAGAGCGAACATCAATCACCGGAAGCTGATTGCGCAAAGAGAAAAATGCCTGAACATCGATTTTCACATTGCAAGTTAGATCAGGATATGCAAGAATGGAAAGGACAACGTTTATTTAACACGCAATTTTCCTTCAAATACCTTTGACATGCTTGAAGTGCTGCTTTCGGGGATGGCTAGTTGTCTGAGAATCCAACTCCGAAAATGGATGTGATGCCTATCCTGAATCCGTAGTTCAGGTACTTTCCATCCTGAAAACCAACAGCCCCTTCGAGGCGGAAAATACGCAGGATTCCATCGATGGAATACCCAACTTCAGTATAATTCTTTGAGGTAGGTGTAGCCAGGTAATTCACAAATACATTTTCCCTGATTCCGGCCATCCGGACGAGCAGAATATTCGTAACCAGGAACTTTCTAAATTGGTAGTGGAAATTTCCGGAAAAGTATTTATCGGAAGTGCTGTATTTGTAATAGTCAAGGAGACGGAAACTGCCTACCGGATCATTCGTTATGAAAGGCGTTTGATTACCGAGAAAATGTTTATAGTCCATAAAATACATATTGCCGGTCTGCAGGAACGTGCCTGCGCGCAGATAAAAATCTGCATTTCCACGCACCCCGACTCTGAATCTGTGTTTTATGCCAAGCTCAATCTGATCAAAGTTAACAGCGCTGCCTAGTGCGTTGTTAAAACCCTTTCGGTACTCGAGCCTGAATGTTGGTGATGAATTTTGAACTTCAGTTTTCCGATTATTCCTGATGGTGTATTTGAGCCATGGCCTGGCCGTAATGGAGACAGATCCCACGAGGGCCTTATGTTCGGGAAATGAAGTATCATCCAATTCATCATTGACCGGTGCGTTGGGCGTATAGCCCTCAATCTTATCGCGGTCTACCCACTTGTAATCTGTGGTGTTAAATAGTTCACGGCGTTTCATCCAGGTCCAACTTGTACCCACAGAAAGATATGGATTGAGTTTTCTCTGGTAGGATAGGTCAATGTATTCACGCTCATAGAGCTTCATCAGGTTCTTTTCCATTAATAGCGTAGTGAAATCATTGACGATCGGTAGGATAGGTTCGTCAGCATTGTATTGCTTGATATATTTGCCGCCTTGCACTTCCAACCTGTCCTTTTTATTGTACAGCGAAAAGTTCAGATATCCTGAAGCTACCTTTCTGGAAAATGCATATCGGAATGCCGGGGTAATTGTGATGCGTGTCTTGTTGGTGTCTTGCAATATTGTACCGAAAGAGACTTTATAAACAAAATTCCAACCCTCCACCGTATTAAAACCAGGCATTAAGAAGTGAATTTTGAAGTTTGAGTGTTTGGCAATCTTATAGGAGTCGCCAATAAGGAGATCCCACGGTTGAAACCCCTTGTGTTTCGAGGCCTTGAGCGTATCTCCCTCCTCCTTTTTGCGCGCTACGACTGCCATACTATCTATTTTCTCATACCCTGATATTTCGAGTTTTGTAAGGGGAACAGGTCTGACTGCTGCCCAGTACGAGGAATCTTTCTTGAACGCACCGCTATCAATCTTAACATTTGTATTCGAAATTACTTCCGGTTCCTTTTGCTGCTTTATTTCCGCCTTCTCATAATCCTTTATGATGGTTTTTAATTCCTTTCGCGTGATCTCCTTTCCCGAACTCAGACGCTCTTGCAATTGTTTTGCCTGGTCATCCTGCTTGGTCGGTTTCTTTGCGATGGCACTGAATTTTTCCTCGATTCGCTGTGCCTCTTCTTTTTCAATTTTCTCATCAATTACCTCCATCTTATCTGTCTCAACAAACAACTCCGGATTGAGTTTGATTTTGTAATCACTTACAGTAGCCAAATAGTTGTATTCAAATTCAAAGCCGAAAATTTTTCCTTCCGCCTTGAACCTGTGGGAAACGGGCATCCATGCCTTATCTTCTATTGGTGCATAGACAGCCTTAATGTTCACTCTTATGCCCAGTTTGGTAGTGTAGATGTCCATGCTGTGTATAGACCACCAGTCCTCAACAATATAGATTACGCCTTGCACTACGTCGTCTCCCTTTGAACGGGGAATTACCTTAATGCGACTTACTTCATAATTCCGGTCTTTAAACGTGCCCATGTATTCAAACCGGTAATAGGAAAACGCTTTTGGCGAAAGCGGAGAAATAGTCTCGGCTACTTCCGACTCGTAAAAACTTCCAAAAATATAGGGGTTGGGCGAGGTGTTGTTGTCTTTTCCATCACTTCGGATGGAGATCACGTTTTCCGAAAAAGTATTGGGTCGTGTATACTTGATTTCACTAATAGACTCTGTTAGAAAAACCTGGCCCTTCTTAATACCTTCCTTTTCGATGGCCTTTTTTGCAAGCCATGGATAATCCTTTAACTGACCTGCACCCTTGATATAAACGCGCGCAGTATATTCATCCAGTTGCTGGGTATGATATTTCGCCTTTGCGATGGCTTTTCGCATGATGGTATACGCAGGATCTTCTGATCCACTCTTGATCGTAACCGTCTCCAGCATTGTAGCTTGTGTTTTAAGCACAACATCAACCTCCACATATCCGGTTGTAATCTCGATTTGTTTTACAACCGTTTCATACCCCAGAAATTGGTACACGATTTCATAGCTGCCCGGAAGTAAGTTTATCTCATAATTTCCATTTTCGTTGGTGGTAGTACCACTTCCGGTCTGCTTTACAAATATTGTAGTATAGGCAAGGGGCGCTCCGTTTTCATCACTAACCCGGCCCCTTACGCCTGCTGCCTGTACAGCTGCAAAAGAAAAAGCAAAAAGGAGCGTAAGCCAGAGCATGCATGACGGGAATTTGTAGGGTAACAATTGCAGGTGCATGACTGTTAATAAGCATTTAATCCAGAAAATATCCCTTCGTTCTAATCATCTCCTCAACTGCATCAGGAACAAGATAACGTACAGATTGTTTCTTACGGATGCAGTTGCGTATAAAGGTTGCAGATATATCAAGCATTGGGGCGTCTACGAATTTAACGTTAGGATGTGTTTTAAGTTCAGAAGGTTGCGCGTTTGGCCTGGGGTAAACGTACAATCCGTATTGTTCAAGGATTTGCCCGTGATTTTTCCATTTTGCAAAATTTATCAGATTGTCCTCGCCAATAATAACCTTGAATTCCTTTTCAGGATATTTTTCGTGCAGATTTACCAAGGTATGGATTGTAAAACTTGGCTTAGGAAGGTGGAATTCCACATCCGATACATCCAACTTATAATTGTCGTGTATCGCTGCCCGTACCATGTCGTATCGATCGAACTCATGCAACAATCCCTTGCTGGGCTTGAAAGGATTTTGAGGAGATACCACGAACCATACCTTGTACAAATCGGTTGTTTCAGCCATGATATTGGCAATAATCATGTGTCCCATGTGGATGGGATTGAAAGAACCGAAAAAGAGGCCTATTTTTTGTGCCGAATGCATTGGTTTCAAAATAAAGTGAGACTATGGCTTTTTCTTAAAGGTCTGGTAGAGCCGTTGGGCCTCCGCCAATGATTTTTCCAGATTCTCATTAACCAAAACAACATCAAACTTGTTCTGAAAAGACATTTCAAACTTCGCCTTGAAGAGTCTTCTGGAAAGACTTTCCTCCGATTCGGTGCCGCGATCTTTTAGTCTTTTTTCAAGTACATCCAATGAAGGAACCTGGACAAATACGGCAAGTGCCCGATCTCCAAAATATTTTTTAAGATTTAATCCTCCCTTCACATCAACGTCAAAGATTACGTTCTTGCCTGACCGCCAAACACGATCAACTTCTGACTTCAATGTGCCGTAAAAATTTCCCTCATAAACTTCTTCCCATTCAACAAACTCATCTGCATCTATCTTTTTTTTAAATTCTTCAGGCGAAAGAAAATGATAATCCTTGCCGTCTGACTCAGTACGGCCGCGCTTGTCGCGTGTTGAAGCGGAGATAGAAAACCCTAAATCCGAATTTGTTTCAAGAAGGTGCTTGACAATAGTGGTTTTGCCCGAGCCAGAAGGAGCGGAAAAAATGATTGCCTTGCCCGACATTAATGGGCAAGGTTTTGA
>JAOUDZ010000016.1 GCA_029858965.1 Cyclobacteriaceae bacterium | reverse complement strand
GGAGACTATATCGTTGACGTTAGGGACCGCCTGGACTGTATTCAAAGTAAGCCTATTACCGTAAAGGCTCCCGGACAGATCTCGTTGAGCAGCATAGCCACCCTGGCAACAGATGCGAGCTGTGCTAATGAAGGTGCCAGTGGCTCGATTAAAGTGACCATTAGCGACGTGGGTATGTTTCAGGTGGCGTTGAGCATGGATCAGCTGAATGTGCCTCCTGATAGCGAGTTTGTCGACTATGATTCACCAAGCCTTCCCAGTTTGACCTTTGACAACCTCGTCGGCGGCGTGTATTACTTGTACGCCAGGCCAATCACCACAAAATGTCCAACACGCACCGATGCTATTGCCCTGGGCGGCGTTGTGAGTGTAAAAGGATTCGAGGTTTTATCAAACTGTGACAACGTCAATCTAACCCTGAATAATATCAGGGGTCAGCGCGACGCTCCCTTTGTAATCAGAGTATTTAATAATGAAGATAAATTTTTACAGATTGATAGCCTTACGGCCCCGAGTATTCCGCTGTCTGATGCCGTGTCATTTATCTATGTTGCTCCACTGCAGCACAGTTTCCTTATCAATCCCGGTGCGTATAGATTTGTAATGGTTCAGAACCAAACAACCGGGGTAGGTACATGTACGTTGGTTTCTGATACGGTTGTCTTTAGCGTGAGGGAACTTCTTGGTATTGTGCTTGGCGAAGTGAAGCCTTCGTTTCCTAACCCCAAGCGTACCGGTAGCATTGAAATTGCAGACATTTTAGGTGGCACACGTTTCCTTTCTGAAGATGATGAACACTTCTATGAGGTGTCGCTTTATACCGCCGAGAATGATATCCTCATTTTCGATTGGGAGGAAGTAAAATTGAATCCGCAGAATAAATTCTCCAAGCTATATGATTACTTGCCCCCTGGCATATACCGCATTAAGGTCCGAGATGATGCAGGATGTGTGAATACGCTTGACGTGGAAATTCCCCTCGATCCAAGCATTTATGTTCCTAACATCTTTACACCGAATGATGACAACGTAAATGATGAATTTGAAGTGCTGAATCTTCCGCTCACCGGAAAGCACAAACTAATCATCAGCAATCGCTGGGGGAATGAGGTATTTACGTCCACGGATTATCGGGTAGGTACTTTCTGGAATGCGGCAGGCACCTCTGACGGCATTTATTACTACCGTCTTCAGGTCGAAGGAGGAGGGACGTATACCGGTTGGGTAGAGATATTACGCGGGTCGAGGCCTTAGATTAACTCGGTTAAAAATTTTAAGGTGTCAATTTGGTCTGCATAGTCACCTGGCTGTGGGAACTGCGTCTCGCCAAATTTCACCTTGGCATCATCCGAGTTTTCCACAATGCATTGAATCTTATCTGCTATCGGTCTTAAAATAGTTTCTATAGCTTCTCTGTCCTGATAGAATTCGTAATACACTACAGCAATGGGGGAGACCAGTTTTTGCTGCTCTTCCAGCATTACATATCCACTGTCCAGAAAAGGTGCACGCGTTACTAGTAGAATAGATTTTTGATAATCGTAGTTATTGCAGTATTTATGGTGATGGATGATGTCGCGGTATGATTCCCAGTTCCTGAAAAGTTTTTCAAGTTGATACCCCTGAGGTAGAAATACTTTTGAAACATTTCTACAGCCAAGGCCGAAATAGCTGAATACATCCTTGCCGAGTGCTTCCAATTCATCATTACTTTCAGAACCATTCAGGATGGCCACGGATGTTCTGTTCTTTCGGATGATATTTGGATACTTGCCAAAGTAATATTCGAAATAGCGTGATGTATTGTCACTTCCGGTCGCAATGATGGCATCAAAGCCTTTGAGCAGTTCACTGAATTCGATCCTATCTTTGAATCGAGGTTCAATCTTCACAAGATGATCCACCAGAAAGTGGATGAGTACACTGTCCTTCTTGCTGCATTTGATCAGGATTGAATGACCGCAAATCAAAATTGACAGGAAGTCGTGGAATCCAACCATGGGTATATTGCCTGCCATAACTACTGCGATCTTTTTGGGTTGCATACCAAAGTTGTAACCCGCGGTCCATGTATGTAGCGCTTCCGGTTTGAGAAGTATTCTGACCCCCCTAACGGCCATTCGCACGCTGGCTTCCGTGAACCAGGGATTTTCATTGCGTGCCCTTTCCGCTATCGATTTAAAATCATTTTCAGGCAACTCCGCTAATAAAATTCCCAGTTTGTGAAACGCCTCAATCCTTTCTTCAATTTTCATATAGATTAAACTTTTGCTGGGGCTTATCGTTTTTAGGTTAGTTTGGTGTATTTTTGCAATAGAAACAGGTCAAAAATAGAAAAAGCATGGCAATAATGATTACGGATGAGTGCATCAACTGTGGTGCATGTGAACCGGAATGCCCCAACACTGCTATCTATGAGGGGGGACAGGAATGGAGTTGGGCCGGGGGTACAAAGTTGGACAAAGTTGAGTTGGAAGACGGATCAGCTGTTGACGCGAAGGCTGCACAGAAACCCGTCTCAGACGAATTTTATTACATAGTTTCCGGAAAGTGTACGGAGTGCACAGGATTTCATGAAGAACCTCAGTGCGCGGCAGTATGCCCGGTTGATTGCTGCATTCCTGATCCGGATATGGTAGAAGAAAAAGAAGAACTGATGGCAAAGAAAGCATGGCTTCACCAGGAGGTTGTTCAGGAATAAGGTGCCCTTATCCATTTTCGTGAGCTACTATCGCATTTTCTCTCGTTTTATCAGGTAGCTTTGCAGTATAAGATTAAAGTCTGATAGGACATCAGCTTCAACAAAGTCTATTTTATATTGATTGCAACGCGTCTTAAGAGCCGCATGGAACCGATTTGCTTCTTCCTGATAGCTCCTTCTTACATCGCCTGGATTTAGCTTTAGCCTTTCGCCGCTTTCCAAATCGATGAATTCCATGGGTCGGTCTTCGAAATCAAATTGTAACTCTGTTTGGTTATCCATTACGTGAAAAACAACAACTTCATGTTTATTGTGCTTGAGGTGCTGTAACGATCTAAAAAGGTTGTCAGCATTTTCAGCGGTGTCGAACATGTCACTGAAGATTAGTACCAGAGAGCGCTTGTGAATTTTCTCAGCCAATTCATCCAAGACCTCCGCTACATTCGTCTTTTGGTCTGTTTTTCTTGGACCGCTATCTATGTTGTTCAGTAAACGCAGCATTTTGTCGAGATGCGTCGCAGATGACTTGACTGGCGTAAGGGTTTGAATAGTGTCTGAAAACAGGCATACGCCAACGGCATCGCGCTGCCGATTGAGCAAATAGCACAGCGCGCCTGCCGCATATTTCGCAAACCTTATTTTTGCCTTATTTTGAACCGGATAGAACATGGATGGAGAAGTGTCAATCGCGATGAGGCATCGCAAATTGGTCTCTTCCTCAAACCTTTTGGTGAATACCTTGTCCGTTCGGGCGAAAACCTTCCAGTCCACATGGCGTGTGCTTTCCCCTTCGTTGTACAATCTGTGCTCCGCAAATTCGACCGAAAATCCATGGTAAGGGGACTTGTGAAGCCCGGTAATGAATCCTTCAACTAGCTGACGAGCAAGTAATTCCAAGTTAGTTCGTTGTATAATATCGTTCGGATTGATCTTCACTATGGAGCTGGGTATCTTGGTTTTCTGAGCACAAATTAGTTGGTCAAACGCGTAGTTCGGGCTAAAATATTAAAAGGGTTGTTTGCAATCATTTCTCAAAATACTACCTTAGTCTGGACCAAACTTAAATCTAACCTTAAAATTTGAAGGATTGTGGAAGAAAACAAGACAAACGGCAGGGATGAAATTTACTCTAACAAAGTGAAAGCCGGCAAGCGAACGTACTTTTTTGATGTAAAGGCGACCCGCTCCAACGATTATTACCTTACCATCACGGAAAGTAAAAAACGTTTCAAAGAGGATGGATTTACATACGAGAAACATAAGATATTCTTGTACAAGGAGGACTTTAATAAGTTCATAGATGCCCTATCCAACACTGTAAATCATGTCAAGCAAGAATTAATGCCTGAAGTGGATTTTGCACAATTCGATCAGGTTCATGAACGAGAAGAGCCCGCTGAGGCTGAAGCTTCAAAGTCTTCAGGGGTGGATACAGAATTAAAATGGGAATAACCTACCTAAACTAGATCTAATAATGGAAAGCCTTTGAGAATTCAAAGGCTTTCTTGTTCTGAAGCTCCATCAGGAAGGTTAAAATCGTTCTTTTGGCAAGAATTGCCGTGATCAACCAACATCCATCTACCTGGTATTTCAAAAAGGGCCTTCGGTTTTGGGCAGAACTACGCATGCACGGTACTTTTTTTATATTTGCGCCCTAAATAAGATACTTATTATGGGACTTCAGTGTGGGATTGTCGGATTGCCAAATGTTGGAAAGTCTACTTTGTTTAATGCCATATCAAATAACAAGGCGGAGGCGGCAAATTTTCCATTTTGCACTATTGAGCCCAATGTCGGCGTTATTACGGTACCCGACGAGCGGTTGAAAATTCTGGAGGAACTTGTTCGCCCCCAGCGCGTTCTCCCTACCGCAATAGAATTCGTGGATATAGCGGGTCTGGTGAAGGGTGCTAGCAAAGGAGAGGGTTTGGGTAACCAGTTTCTGGCGAATATCAGAGAAGTTGATGCGATTGTACACGTTGTCCGCTGTTTTGACAATGATAATATTGTACATGTTGATGGAAAGGTAAATCCTGTATCGGATAAGGAAATCATAGATACTGAACTACAACTCAAGGATCTGGAATCTGTTGAAAAGAAGATTTCTCGTGTTGAACGTGCAGCGAAGAGCGGTGATGTGAAGATGAAAAAAGAGCTTTTGGTACTGCAGAAATACCGGGAAGAACTTCTGGCGGGCAAGAATGCCCGGACCGTTCCGGTATCCGAGGAGGACAAAGCCGTGGTTAGCGATTTGCAGCTTTTGACAGGAAAACCCGTGATTTATGTAGCCAATGTGGATGAGGGATCAATTCATACAGGTAATGTCTACGTCGATGCCCTCAAGGATCATGTCAAAGATGAAAATGCCGAAGTTGTGGTAATCAGCGCTGCAATTGAGGCCCAAATAGCGGAATTAGAAAGTTTAGAGGACAGGGAAGTGTTTCTCCAGGAATATGGGCTTTCTGAGTCTGGATTAAACAAACTCCTTCGAGCATCGTATCACCTCCTTGATTTGATCACCTATTTTACCGCGGGAGAGAAGGAAGTAAGAGCCTGGACAATCAAGAGGGGGTGGAAAGCACCCCAGGCTGCCGGGGTAATCCATACTGATTTTGAGAAGGGGTTTATCCGCGCTGAAGTCATTAAACTACCTGATTATCAGCAATATAAGACGGAGCAGGCGTGTAAAGAGGCTGGCAAGATGTCTGTAGAAGGAAAGGACTATACCGTGCAAGACGGCGATATTATGCATTTCCGGTTTAACGTCTAAAGATTCGCCCAAATTCGCTAGAACCTTTCCATTTTTTTATTAGTTTTATAAACTGCGCACACTCACTAATAAGGCGTTTTTTTTGCAGCGGTAAGTTTTTTACCTCAATTTAATTTTTTGTGGTTTGAGAACCAGGATCATTTTTTCGCTGAAGAATAGGGGGGCTTATGTTCCATTCCACCACCAATATCTGCTGGCCCAGGTTATCAAGGGCTTATTAATTTTTGGGCCTGAAAAGCGCTATTTGGATTTTCATCAATATAACTTCTCCGGGTTAAAAGGGCAGACAAAGGTTAGCCGTAAGGGACTGCATTATTTTTCAGCAAAAGTGACACTGGTCTTCGCATGTTCTGACAAGGCATTTCTGGACTACTTTCTGGAGCGTCTCTTTGAACAAAAGGAGGTTATTGTTGGAAATATGCATCTCGTTCCGGAAGCGATAGAGGCGGAAGAGCCGGTAACAATAAGTGACGAGTCTCGTTTTCTGTGTATTTCACCGGTAGTAGTAATACCGGCAACGTTTAATGATGAAAGCGGGAAGAAGTTTGTTTCGCCTGAAAGTGACGAATTTTCGGATTTGCTGTATGATTCAACACTTGCAAGGATGGAGGCCACAGGCAAATTCACGGCTGAGCAATTGGCATCATTTTATAAATTTCAGATTGTGGCGGACCGTGATTACATACAGCGCATACAAGCTTCTCACAAGAAATTTGCGCGCATTTATCCTTTGTACGATAACGATGTGAAATTTGAAGTACGAGGGTATACCTTCCCCTTCACACTATATGCTGCCAAAGATGTTCAGCAATTTATTTATGAGAATGGGTTAGGGCATTTTACCCACAAGGGTTTTGGGATGCTGGATGTTGCCAATAATGATTCAATCCAGCGTACCACACGGCATGATGCCACTTACGCCTAGCGCGGATTCTTTTCAAGACGCAAATAGCCAATTAATAGATCGGCCTGGGGCTGAAAAGGCCTGTTGTAAACAAAGATTTCATAATAGTTTTCAGTTTCGAAGTGACTGCCTTCAAAGTGATAAGGTGGCACCTTTTGGGACTTAACGAGATACTGATAATCATACCACCCTTGTTTCAGTAGTATGCGGCTGGTATACAAGCCTTGCACTGAATCATAACTCATTTTATTTTCATTAGCAAGGTTCCAATAGCTGAAGCCTCCTGTAACATAGACGTCTCCATCAACGGGAGGGGTTTCCAGGGAGAAGGTTACATAGGCGTAATTCGTGAAGGCAAGGTCTCTGTAATCGTAATTGTCAATGATGAAGGCTCCATTCAGATCATTGTATTGGGAATAAGATTCTCCTTCCCGGGTTTTATCTTTTGCAATAAAAACCTCGTAAGGCTTTTGGGCTTTGGCAACATAGTCCACATTTCTTCCGGGATTATTCAGGGATCGGAGGTCAAAGAACCGAAATTCATTTCCGCCACGGAACATCTTTGTCTCGTCAAAGAACCGATACTCCAGTTCTTTTTCGATCTCTCGTACAAAACTAGGTCTAACGTCATTCGACATGTTGTCCCAACGCTGATTCTGACGTATGCTGACATGTACGTCCAACATGGGGTTGACAATATTCACATTATTATAATTAATCGTGAAATTGAGTTGCTGGTTAATGTTTGCTATGCTCCCGGGGCCTATGAGATTACCGTCATTTGTAAAACTAAGAAGTGTTTCATAAACGATGAATCTTCTGCTAAGTACGATGTCATCTTTGTTAGTTCCACGGTATACCACCAGCACGTAGTTGCCAGGAAGTTTGACTGGCGGGAGGGGCATCCAGTAGTGTACATAGGGTATATGCGTATCAATAGAATACTCGGTATTGTTTATGGGGAATTCATTGTATATAGACATGTAATCCAGATCCTGAAGCGAGGACCTCGTCCAGTCATAATTGCAGTGCAAAACTCTTGCGTAATATGTATCACGGTCACTCCTGAGGTCATCAAATTGAAGCAGTAAATTCCACTCTCCCAGGCGCGTAACGGCGGGAGCCATTGGCGATCCATCAGGGGAAAGTTGGATCGTTCTAATTTGGGGCTCGTACGCGAAGTCCTTCAGCATGAGCACCTTAGGATTACCATCGGAATTAAGCGAACTTTGTGGCAGTGGTGTGCAGGAAGCTATTCCGATACAAACCAGGATTAGGTAACTAGACTTCATAAGCCGCCAAAGTTATCATCATTTCCAACTTTTCCGTTATAGCCAGTGTCTAAAGTACAAAACGGCCCGATAATCGGATACATGCTCAACGAAAGCGAGCTTATTGAAGGATGCTGCAAAGGCAACAGGGCTTCTCAAAAAGCTTTGTATGACCATTATTGTCGCAAGATGCTGGTGGTCTGTTTGCGTTATTCCAAAACCACTGCCGAAGCGGAAGACATCCTGCAAGAAGGTTTTGTAAAAGTTTTTCAAGGTATTAAGAATTTTCGTCAGGAAGCTAAACTTGACACCTGGATTACCCGCATAATGGTAAACACTGCGCTCAACGTGCAACGCAAGAAAATGTATCTCTATCCTATGGTGGATGTAACACAGATTATCCTGCCCGACCAAGAACTAAGTTTGTCCGGAATTAACTTTAATGAATTGCTGGAGATGATCCAGGCATTGCCACAGGGATGTCAGATTGTATTCAATCTCTTTGCGATTGAAGGGTATGGACATAAAGAAATCGCTGAGCTGCTGGGTATTTCGGAAGGTACATCAAAGTCACAGTTTGCAAGGGCCAAAAGTCTCTTGCAAGCAAAACTGGTAAAAGAATCAAAGTATTATGACCGATATGGAGAGTCGAAAATTTGAAGATTCATGTAAGGCCGCGTTTGACGGAGCGGAGGTAAATCCATCCGATGGCGTTTGGACAAACATTGAACTCGATTTGGAAAAATCAGAGGGGAGCAGGACCAGGCGCAGTCTCCTGTTTTATAAAATGCTCGCTGCTGCCTCATTACTATTCGCATTGGGTGTTGCTGGAATTGGCTACTATTCAATAAGGAACCAGGACACGCCTTATGTTCTTTCTAATACTGATAATGCAATAAGTGGACTTGCCGGAGATGCTGCCGATGCAGATCCGGTAGGTGCAGGCCGTGCCAGAGAGGATTTACAGGACAATGCTGGCCAGCGCGCAGGAGAACGTCCTGATCACGGGTTGGCCAGCGCAGAAAGTAGCACAGGACAGCCAGTGGAGCCGCAGAAGGGACAGACGAGTGGGTCAAATGGTCATCATGTTTCTGCATTTGCCTTGCAGAACATATTGGTGATACCATCAGAGCCGTATCTTGCACGATCTCCTATAATTTCGTTTTCAGAGGCGTCAGGCGCTAACCCTTTGGTGAGGAAACTTCCGGAATTGTATACCCTGAAAGATGATGAACCGTTGTTTGATGAGGAAGAACCAGATCCCGGAGCGCTCTTGCTAGCGCAACTTGCGCAAGAGGAAATGGAATATGCGGCCCTTGACAAAAGAGAGGCCGAAGATAGAGCTGAGCGAATCTGGACTTCTGTGGGTTTTGCTGCCGGAGGCTTCAGCTCAGTAAATTCGAGCGTGTCTTCGTCCGCGGCAAACAGCCTTTACGCCAACAATAGTAGTACCGTACCCGATAAACAGGCAAAGGCATCCGGCGTCGCGTATTCTTTTGGTATTACTGTTGGTGCTAAACTATCCAGCCGATGGATTTTACAGGGTGGTGTTAATTACCTCACCCAATCTTCTGACTATATCGCGACAAATGTGGTAGGGGATAATAATTTCGGAACCCTAAAGGCAGAGTCAATAAATGAATTAGACAAATTACAATCTGCCGATTACAACGCATCAGGGAGATTGGCGCCGACATTTCCCTATTCCGTAAATAATAGTGTACAATTTTTCAGTCTGCCGGTACAGGCAGGCTATCTTATTTTGAACAAGAAATTCAGCCTGCAGCTCAATGCAGGCGTATCTACGGATTTGTTTTTGCAAAATACAATAACCCCTGAAGGTGGGAGTTTAGAAAAGACAACCCAGGGGAGTGGGGCTGATTCTCCTTATCGTGCAGTTAATTTTAGTGGATTAATGGGAACTGAATTAAGTTATCGGTTTGGCCAGCATTATCGTGTTGCGCTAAATCCTGGTTTACGCTACCCGCTTAACTCAGTATATAAGACTGACATAGGCATCCAATCTACTCCGCTTACATTTGATGTTGGCCTGAGGTTCCGTTATATTTTTCACTAATCCTTCCAACCTTTTTGATTGGGTCTGTGTCTATCAGATCAAACAACTCACCTTAATATGGAAACACTCGAAAACAAACTGCAGAAGAGGATATATGTTTTGTTGTATGCACTGCTTTTCTTAGGTGCATTATTGGGGATGAGCGTTCTGCTCGAAGGATGTTCTGATACATGTGAAGTAACCAACGAATACACGTATTATGAGCCTGTTTATACAACTGTTGAGGAAATTCGGGCCAGTATCAGTTTGGTAGTTCCGCAGCCGATCAAAGGTGTAGGCAAAATATATTATAAAGATGGTATACTGTTTTTGAATGAACCGGGTGAAGGTATCCACATCATCGATAATAGCAATCCGGCAAATCCCACGCCGTTAAAGTTCCTTAAAGTTCCGGGGAATTATGATTTGGCCATAAAAGGTACTACGCTGTATGCAGATAGCTATGTTGACCTCGTGGCTTTTGATATTACAGACATCAATACGATTCAGGAGGTTGGACGGCTGGAAGGAATCTTCATGAACTACAACTCATTAGGATTTTCTGCCGATGTAAACTGCTGTGTCATTACAGACTGGGCTGAAAAGAAGAATGTATACGTGGCAGAATCTGATTGTGAAGGGTACATTCAGCCATGGGGTGGCATACTGTATGAAGGGGGTATAGCGATAAGAAGTGATTTGGCTTCAGCATTTAGCACAAAGGCCGCCATCGCTCCAGGGACCGGCTCTGGCCCTGGGGTGGGCGGTTCTTTGGCTAGATTTACTTTAAGTGATGATCACCTTTATCTGCTGGATGGTGGAGATTTGC
The DNA here is from genome assembly GCA_029858965.1 of Cyclobacteriaceae bacterium. Lineage (GTDB taxonomy): Bacteria > Bacteroidota > Bacteroidia > Cytophagales > Cyclobacteriaceae > Chryseolinea. The sequence goes on along the minus strand of JAOUDZ010000016.1, from coordinate 58,586 downwards.
AGACAGTGGATGTAAGTGCTGAACGCAATCCTGTTGCGAAGCAGAGAGATTTTATTGCCTGGGATATTGAGACTATTTTTCCACATCATGACAATCTCTTTATCGGGTCAAGCAGCGGCATGCATATCCTGGATATCACTGTACCTGAATCCCCGACCAAAGTAAGTACCTACGAACATATCCGTAGCTGCGATCCCGTGGTCGTAGACGGCAACTATGCATATGTAACACTACGATCAGGAAACAGCTGTCAGGGATTTACCAACCAACTCGAAGTGATTGACATCGAAGATCTCACCTCACCTAAGTTATTGCGGACTTATCCGATGACTAATCCCCACGGTCTTGGCATTGATAATCAGACGTTATTTATTTGTGATGGCAGTGATGGCCTTAAAGCATTCGACATCTCGGACATAAATACAATTAGCGAGCATTTGCTCGTTCACTACAAGGAAATAAACGCCACGGATGTTATTCCATTTAACAATATATTGATGATGATTGGAGAAGACGGACTATTTCAATATGATTATTCCGACCCGGCGAATATTAAATTACTAAGTCACATCGAAATTCAAAACAATTAACTTAATGAATCAGGTAACGGGAATTTGGGAGCAGGGGAGAGCAGTTATTGCGCATTGATCTCATCAATAGTCAACACAATTTCTTCCCACTTTTCATTTGCCTGGCCAAGGTCATCCGCGACTTGGTTGAAGGATGCTTGCGCTTCTTTCGATCTTTGGGGATCGCCAAAGACTTCAGGTTTTGTCATCTCATTTTCCAATGTCGCTTTTGTTTCTTCAAGTTGGCTGATCTCTTCTTCTATTTTTTTTAATTCCTTTTCCAGTGTCTTCAGCCTTTTGTCTTCCTCGGCAGGTTGATGCTGTTTTGGTTTGGTTTCTGCCTTCTTCTGCCGCTTGGGGATTTCAGTTTTACTTTCATTCGACTCATTCTTCTTTTTCCAATATTCATACTCGTCAAAGGTTCCAGGGTATTCTTTGATCTGCTTATCTTCAATGTACCAGATCTTGTTCGCTATCTGGGAGACAAAGTGACGATTGTGCGATACAACAACGAAGCTTCCTTTGTACTGTTGTAATGCCTGAATAAGGATATTTTCCGAAATAAAATCCAGGTGGTTGGTTGGTTCATCCAACAACAGAAAGTTGGCATCAGAGATCAATGTTTTCGCTAATGCAACGCGTGATTTTTCACCTCCTGATAAGACCTTAATTTTCTTGAAAACGTCTTCATCCGAAAACAGGAAACATCCCAATACGTTTCTTAATTCCTGTTCTGTTTTACCAGATCCCGCTTGCTTGAGCTCCTCCAGAACCTCATTTTCTACATGAAGCGATTCCAATTGGTGCTGGGCGAAAAAGGCTTGAATAACATTGTAGCCTATCGTCCGCTCACCCGTTATTGGCTCTGTGTTAGAAATAATGCGGAGCAATGTTGATTTGCCTTTTCCATTAGCACCAATCAGCGCTATTTTATCGCCTCGTTCAATAGAGACAGAAGTATCTTTCAACAGCTCCAACGATCCGTACGATTTCGATACATGCTTGAGTGTAATAATGAACCGACCAGGTTGTTGATTAAATTTAAATTTGAAGTTTACGGCCGCAGTATCGTCCACAACCTCTTCAATGAGGTCAAGACGATCCAATGCTTTGACGCGCGACTGCACTTGTTTGGATTTAGTGGCTTTGGCGCGGAAGCGTTCAATGAATCGTTCTGTCTGTTTTATCTTTTGTTGCTGATTTTCATATGCATTCTGCTGAATTTCCTGGCGTAATTCCTTCTCTTTCAAATAAAAGCTAAAGTTACCTTCGTAAGTGATCAGTTGTTGCATTGTAACATCTACCGTTTTAGTAATCACATTATCCAGAAATATCCTGTCGTGTGAAACGATAATCACTGCTCCATCATAATTACGCAGGTAGTTTTCCACCCATTCAATAGAGGGCAAGTCCAGATGGTTTGTTGGCTCATCCAGCATGAGCAGTGAGGGCTTTTCCAAAAGAAGCTTTGCAAGCATCACCCGCATCCTCCATCCACCTGAGAACTCTTTTAAGGGGCGGTGTAGATCAGCAGTGGCAAAGCCTATTCCTTCCAATACTTCTTCTGCTTTTGATTGAACGGTATAGCCATCCAGGTGGTCATAACTTTCCTGAAGTTTTGACAGTTTTTCTACCAGGTCTTCGGCATACTGAGTTTCGAGTTTCTTAATTATATGCTCAATCTGACGTTCAATCTCGACCACTTCTTTGAAAGCACCCATGGCGACAGTCAAAATAGAATCCTCGGTTTGATACGACAGCAGATCCTGGTTGAGAAATCCTACGGTACAGTCGCCGCTTTTGCTGATTGAACCCGAGTCGAGCTTTAATTCGCCATTGATTATCTTAAGTAAAGTGGATTTACCCCTTCCATTCAGTCCAATAAGGCCGATTTTGTCCTTCGGCTTGATAAACATGCTTGCGTTTTCATACAGCGGGCGACCTCCAATGAAATATGAAATATTTGAAACTGAAACCATGCCGCAAAATTATCATGATTTGAGCTATAACAGGGGGTTAATTTTCGAACTTTTTTGAAAATGTACTGTAACCGCTCATACAATCGTTCTGTTTCTTACGGTTAAAAGAGGTAATTTTCAAGGTGTGTTTGCGGAATCCAGCCTATCGTCAAGGTCCGCAAATCACACATATAAGCTTGTTTATTCAAGTTTGGCTATCAAAGACCGAGTTGAAGATGAAGACACTAAAATCCTGCGCGCTTTTTTCATTTGCATTGTTGGCCTGCGGTAATTCAGGGACAACAGAAAATACGAACCCGCTGGAAGACAAAAGCGAACCAGCGTTGACGCAATATGTTGAAACTTTGCCGCTAAATACTATTAGGCTCCCGGCTGGGTTTAAAATTGATGTTTTTGGAGAAGTGCAAGATGCACGGTCAATGGCACTGAGCCCTTCAGGGATACTTTATGTTGGGAATAAAGATAAAGACAAGGTGTATGCCCTTAAGGACACCAATGGTGATTTTAAGGCGGATAAAAAGTGGGTTGTAGCATCGGGCTTGAATATGCCGAATGGCGTGGCCTTTAGGGATGGGGACTTATACGTAGCGGAGGTAAGCCGTGTATCAAAATATATAGGAATAGAGTCAAGGCTCGATAATCCCCCCACGCCTGTAATTGTGAATGATGATTTTCCTACTGAAGCCCACCACGGTTGGAAATATATTGCCTTTGGTCCGGACGGAAAGTTATATGTCCCGGTTGGCGCCCCCTGTAATATTTGCGAGCCAAAAGACGAGATTTATGGCAGTATTACAAGAATGAACAAAGATGGTTCTGGTCGGGAAGTTTTTGCGAATGGCATCCGTAATTCAGTAGGTTTTACCTGGCACCCCGACACAGAGGAGTTATGGTTTACAGACAACGGCAGGGATTCTATGGGTGATGATATACCTTCCTGTGAGCTGAATTATGCTCCTGTTGCCGGTATGCATTTTGGTTATCCATATTGTCATGAAGGTACAATTAAGGACCCCGAGTTTGGCAACAAAAGACCATGCGCTGACTTCTCGCCACCTGCCGACAAGCTTGGAGCTCATGTTGCGCCATTGGGGCTCAAGTTCTATACGGGGGGGATGTTTCCCGGAATATATAAAAACCAATTGTTTGTAGCGGAGCACGGCTCCTGGGATCGTTCGAAAAAAAGTGGTTATAATGTAAGCCTTGTAAGAATTATTGACAACAAAGTAACGGGTCATGAAGTCTTTGCAAGTGGTTGGTTAGATGTTGATTCTCAAAAAGCTTGGGGTAGGCCCGTAGATGTTTTGGTGATGCCGGATGGTTCATTGCTGGTATCTGACGATCGGGCGAATGTCATTTATCGGATTTCGTACAAAGGCTGACACGCTATGGTCTCCAGTATTAAAATATTGAGTGTTTTCTTCATTGGTATTTTATTTTATACTGCTTGTCTGGCGCAGCCAAACGGGCAAAACAATGAGCTTACATTAATAAAAAGTTCAGTATATACGCCTGTCAAAAACCAGGCGAACTCAGGTACCTGTTGGAGTTTTTCTGTTACTTCATTAATCGAGTCGCAAACAATGAAGAACGGTTTGGGCGCACTCGACCTTTCTGAAATGTTTACCGTGCGGAGCATCTATATGGACAAGGCAAGGAACTATATTCTACGCCAGGGTGCAGCGCAGTTCGGTCCGGGCGGACTAGGCCATGACGTACTATATGCAATGGAGAATTATGGCGCAGTGCCGGAAAGTGTTTATTCTGGTTTGCTTTTGGGACAGAAATTGCACAATCATACCAAAATGGATAGTCGGCTAAAGCTTTACCTGGACAGCCTGCTGAACCTGAGACCAATTCCCGGTGATTGGATGACCGGATTCAGGACCATATTGGATAATTATCTCGGAAAACCGCCAGATGTATTCCTATTTCAGGAGAAACAATACACGCCAAAGACGTTTGCATCGGAAGTGCTTCACTTTAGCGCAAAAGATTACGTTACAATAACGTCCTTTACGCACCACCCCTTTTATACTTCATTTGCATTGGAGGTTCCGGACAATTTCTTAAATGGAAACTACTTTAACCTGCCGTTGGATGAAATGATAAAACTCACCGAACAGGCGTTGCAGCGAGGATACTCGCTGATGTGGGATGCGGATGTCAGCAATGAGTTATTTCGGCAGCAGGATGGGTTTGCTATGCTCTGGAGGGATGGTTCATTTCTCGATAAAGGATGTAATCCTGACGATGAAGAGCAACTGTATGACCAGGCCACAAGGCAGGCGCTATATGAAAATCTAACAACTCAAGATGATCATCTCATGCATCTGGTTGGGTTGAAAAGATCAGCAGGGGGCAAGAAATTTTTTTTGGTGAAGAATTCCTGGGGGAATGTTGGCCCATTTGAAGGTCTGATTAATGTATCTGAGGCTTACTTTGCGGTTAATACAATAAGTCTTGTTTTGCCCAGGGCCGCACTTGATCAGGAACAGCTGTCTAAACTCAGGCTGAGCGAGTAATTGAAGCAAATGTCTGCAATCCATGGATCCAATACTAATTGAAGCAAATGAGGTATCGGTATATAGCTATGGCTTTATGATCGCGCTCGGATCGATCGTCGGCGTGGCGTACATGGCGGCGCAGCGATGGTAGGAATCAGGCATACATTCAATCAGGTAAATTCACTTCTCCTTTTCATTATTAGTAGTGCTTGCGGGTGGAAAGGTGTTTCTCTTTTTTCGAAGATCCGTCTCATTGTTTTGACTATGCCTTACAACGCTTTCAAGAAATCATGCTATCTCTTTTACAGGCCTTATTCGATTTTGATGGCTTTGAAGACCGCAAGCGATGTATCACGTTCAAATAACGTGAGAATTTCTCCGTCAAGTTTGTAGGAATCTGTGGCCGTCAGGGCTCTGGTAAAGAAATCTTCTATCTCCATTTGTTCACCTTGGCACATCATCATGGTAGAGGCAAGCATGAACTTTATATGGTCTCCGGTGCGCTCGTAGCCACCCATAATCCTGTTGCATCCGGCAAATCCCTGAATTTTATACTCTCCTTTTTCTGCAGTTAAGACAAAATGCACGTCTTCTGTATTTTCTGGTGTAATGATCGGAATGCCATTCATTTCCGAGAGTTTCCATTTGGTATTCTCCAGAGTCGTAGAGATGTTGACCTTACTTGTTGGCTTACAATACAGGAAGGTAAGTGTTAGGAAGAAAAAGAGTAGAAGTCTGTTCATTTTATGCATGCATTGGTTCATTTCCGAAGGACGAAGGAAATATCTACTATTTTTTTTTGCGAGACCTTACAGGTCTCTGATCCATATGTTTCGATAGCTAACCAGGCTTTGGTGATCCTGAAGACGGATAGGTCCTTTTTCATAAGTTTTGTAGATCGGAAAACCAACATTTTCCGTGGACCCCCAAACGGCCGCATGATTTATCGCTAGTGCCCCATTGTGGATAACGGTCACGTATGCGGGTACAATAACCCGGCCCTCCTTGTTAAAATGTGGTGCCGTAAAAATAATTTCATATACCTGCCACTCACCTGGTTTCTTACTCGCATTCACCAACGGGATATGCTGTTTATAAATGGCGCCTGCCTGACCATTTACATAAGTTTTGTTGTCATAGCTGTCAAGCACCTGAACTTCGTATTGTCCATGCAGGAATATGCCACTGTTACCGCGGTCCTGACCTGTTTTGTCTGCTTTCACTTCTGCAGGTGAACGCCATTCAACATGAAGTTGAAAATCGTTGAACTCCTTTTTTGTAACAATGTCTTTTGTGCCTGGGGCCACTGTAAAGACTCCATCTTTTATGGTCCATTTTGGCGCACTGCCATCTATTACGCTTACCCACTGGTCAAGGTTTGCTCCATCAAAAAGGACTAATGCATCTGAAGGAGCATTGCCGGGGTTATTTCCGGGAGTAATGATGCGCGGTTGCGGCTCCCAGGTTTCGGATGACACCGATGTTTTTTTGTCGTCATGTTGTGCACACGAAGTGGTATAGATAAAGGCTGATAATAGCGACAAGGCTAGAAAGGGACTTGAATTTCTCATAGGGTTTTTTGATTTAGAAATCATTGGCAATATCGTCTACTTTTTTGCTTTTATCATCCTTCATGCGCTGGTGCAGACCATAGGATATATAAAGTAATCCAAGTTTGTTTCTTCCTTCCGACTGGAACTTGAGGATAATGTTATCCGTTTTCCAAAAGTATGTATCATTCTTCAAGTCGTACTCAGCCTTTCCGTACAGTGATTCCAGGGCTTTCATCAATCGAGGGTCTTTGCTGGCAACGACCTTTATTTCGTAAATATGATCTTTATAGGTTTTTAATTCAACCTTGCTGATTTTAACCTCGCCGATTCTTTCGTAATCAGGATGTTTAATGACATAAAGCTTGGCAGGAAACTCATCCTTTTCCTTGAATTCCTTTACGAGCACGCTTCCAACAGCAGAATCAATTGGATCATCCAATTTGATGCCCTTAAAACCATTTCGTTTGTCGAGTTCAGCGAGGTCCTGGCCGAGGCATCTGATACTGAGAAGAATAAACAGTAATACTAATTTTTGCATGCACATCAATTTATAAATCTAATAGGGACTGATATTTTGACCCTGTCCCAGATCATGAGTAGGTCGACTTCTTCATTTCGTTGGTCGAACTGCATTGTAAAGTATTCATATACTTCTCCTGACGTCGAACTTGTAGGCACTTCAAATCGCATTTCGTCTCGCTTCGGATTATAGTTGTAGGCACCCCACAATCCCACATCATTGTTGAAGATAATAGTCCACTTTTCTTTTTCCGGGATAGTGAATATAGCGTAGGTTCCGGCTTTTAAGCGTGTGCCATTTACCATTATATCCTTCGTAAGCGTGATTTCAGTTGCTTCATTGGCTCCTGTTCTCCAGACTTGCCCATAGGGGACAAGTTTTCCAAAAATCTCGCGGCCATGCTTCTGGGGCTGCGAATAGGTAATTTTGGCGTATGCGTCCTTGTATTGCGCGGAAATTATCGCAACCGGGCTTACGCGGTTTGTCTTGGATTCCTGTGCAATGGAAATGATTGATGCGATCAAAAACATCGCCACAGATAATATTTGTTTATTCCAGTTCATCGCGAATAAAGATAGTAATTTAGCATACAACCTCGATTTAGTTTCCTGCAACGATGCTGAATTCTGATTTCTGCGTCCTATTTTTACGCCATGATTCGTCCTGAGTTTGATGATATATTCATGGAGTTGGCTGTTAATCTGGCCAAGCGTTCCCATTGTATAAAACGGCACGTAGGCGCTGTGCTGGCAAAAGACACACGCATTATCTCGATAGGGTACAATGGTCCGCCTTCCGGAACGCATAACTGCGACGTCGAATGGCCTGATACAGGCTGCCCGCGAGATTCTAAAGGAGGATGTTCTCTTGCCATTCATGCTGAGCAAAACGCCATCCTCTATGCCGTTAAGAACAAGACCTCAGTAGACGGCGCGACGCTCTATATTACACTTTCTCCATGCCTGGCATGCTCTCGCATAATTTACTCCATGGGCATTAAAAAGGTTATTTACTTAAACTCGTATGCGGAGTTCAAAGGGATTGCTTCTGATGAAGGCGTCGATTTTCTCCAGAAATTCGGCGTAACGGTTGATCGCTATCAGGGAACGCTTTCAAATGTTACCCACATGATATAAGGTTAGTATGCATGAGCGCCTGGAACTTTCTAAATGATTGTATCAGCAGGGTGTGCGATATCCGTTGTGCTGTAGCTAATTTCTACGGACGGCTTTTAAGGACCTTTTCCAAATCACCAATCAATTTAGCGGTAACGCCTTTTGTTTTTTTCTCTTTGGCAACGGTAAAGACATTCAAGGCTCTTTCCGCCATTTCATAAAGTCCGGCCGGATTGTTATCAGCCTTATAGCTTCCCAGGCACCATTCCAAATCGGCTTGGAGTTGTGCATCCAGGTTAAGGCTTTTGAGGTTTTGCAATGCATCTTCGCAGGATTTTTCTATTGAAAGTGATACTGACTTAACTTTTGAAGCAGAGACAGTCTTCTTGGCTGGTTTCTTTGCAGCTTTTTTTGCCACTGTTTTTGGGGTTGCTTTTGCCATAATGGGTTTGCGTTAATGAATTAAGAAACGAAGTTACACGCCTTGTCTGGGGAAGACAAGCGGATGATTTAGAATATTTATGCAACCGAATGAAAGGGTAAAGAATGCTTCAAGCTAAAGTTTAAGCAGGAGTGCGCATAACCTATGTACTCAAGTGCCCAAAGATCCCGATCGCCTCATATTATTTGAAATTATGCAAGTGGCCATCGCTTAAAAAACGAAAGGGAAGTAAATCAAATTTACTTCCCTTCGCAAAAGTTTCCTTAGGCTCTGCCTAATTACTTCTTCTTCTTCGCAGCTTTCTTAGCAGGTTTTTTTGCTGCTTTCTTTGCTGCTTTCTTCGCTTTTTTTGCCATAGCGTTATTAATTTTTTGTTAAACTATACGAAAAGTTATAACAAATATTTTATTAGCAAAAGTTTTTTGAAAAAATATTTTCATGGACCATATTTTTATTGCATGTGAAATCGGCACACTTGTGTTGAAGTGGCGCGCGTTATTACCGAATAATATTTACTTCCGGTTGCAATAAAATTCCGAATTTTTCTTTCACACTATCACGAATCTTCATCGCAAGTTGCCAAATCTTTTCACCTTCACCTCCTCCATAATTCACGATCACGAGTGCCTGATGTTGATGAACACCAATGTTGTCAAATGTCTTTCCCTTCCATCCACATTGCTCAATTAGCCACGCTGCCGGAACTTTTATTTGAGCATCAACAGCGGTGTAGGCTGGCATAGAAGGATATAGTTTTATCAAAGAATCATGCAATTCAGCTTCTATTGAGGGGTTTTTAAAGAAACTGCCTGCATTTCCTATCTGAGTCGGGTCTGGTAATTTTTCCTTTCGAATGTGTATAACAGCATCACTTATCTGCTTCACTGACAACTCTTGAACGCCTCTTTCTTTCAAAATTTCTTTGATAGCTCCATACGTTGTAACGAAATGATGATTCTTTTTTGTCAGTGTTAAAGTGATACTTGAAATAAGATATTTGTCTTTGGCATGTTGTTTAAAAATACTCTCGCGATATCCAAAGTTGCACGCTGCATTTGTAAAAACCTTGGGTTCCCCGGTGCTGATTTCAAAGGCCTCGACGGTGCTAATTATTTTTTTTATTTCTACCCCATAAGCGCCAATATTCTGCATGGGAGCTGCGCCAACGGTTCCTGGTATAAGGGAGAGGTTCTCCACACCGCCCCAATTTCGTTCAACACAATGCATAACAAAAGCGTGCCAGTTCTCTCCAGCCCCTACCTTCAGTGTCACTTCATCTTCACTTTCCTGAACAACTTCTATTCCCTTAAATTCAATTTTGACGACTAGACCGTCGAAATCCTTGGTAAAGAGAAGATTGCTCCCTCCTCCAAGAATAAGATGGTTTTCATTCTTGAAGATATGTGATGCCAATAATTTAGGTACTTCACCCACCGAGCGAAGGATTGTAAAATATTTTGCATGTGCTTTAATCCCGAACGTATTGTATGGCTGAAGGTCTACATTTTCCTGTATGGTCATAGGCTGTTCAGAATTTCCACGGCAAGGTATGAAAATCATACATCTGTGACGTGGATAGGCGCAGGGATTATTGAACGACCGTCATGCAAGGCTGCAACCGATGAACGTGTATTGAAGCTGGGATTTACTTGTTCAAATTGCTGGCCAATTGTTCTTTCGAGAGTTTGAAGATACAAATCCTGGGGAAACGACCTGCGACATAGGTGGTGCCACAAACAGCAAGGCCTTCATCCGAGGTCTGGGTAAGGCTGGCAATTTCAAACGGATTGGAAAATCCCAGGTATCGACTGCTTATAAAGGTTCCGGTAGCTTCTTCGTAAAACAGTAGTCCAATTTGTTTTGACTTTGTATCACTTCCATAGATCAGAACATTTTCGGTATCTATTTTGGCGCGTAGTATTCTAACGTTCGCATTAGGTACTAGTTCTGGGAGGCTATACCCACCGAGATCGACAGTTGATGTGATACCTGATGTCGATAATTCTTTGTTTGGAATTAGAAAGTTTTCACCGAAATTAAAGCGGGAGGAAGCAAATTTGTTTCCCCCAAGGGGAGTCAGTGCACTGAACCCGCCGTCGGCCTGTTGGCCCTGGACTACACCAACAGGATCATCTGAAGTCATGTCTGTGAAGACAAGCGAAAATGTATAATTGAAGAAACCATTAAAGAAATACAGATTACTTGAGACTTTCCCGACTTCAAACGGGTATTGTCTTCCTGTTCGGATATAATGTTTGATGATAGGCTCTTCAATATCCTCCCCGGTACCAATGCTGTATCCCTTTGAGGAAAGAATACCGCCGTCAGGGTTTACAATAGAGATGACCGTCTGTTTATCGCCGTTGTTGTAACCCAATAAGATAAAACTATTATCAACGAAGGAAGCTGCTGCAGGATACGTAAGACCACCTTGAACAGGTGTTATTGTGACGGCTTCCAGGTTAGCATCCACATTTGCAATTTGTGCTTGTTGCGTAAGTGGGTCCATACAAAAGAAGTAGTATTTCGTCTGATATTCTGTAAGCTTGGCAACGGGGTTTACCGACGTTTCTTCAACTTCAATTTCCTTCACAAAATTCCCAAACTTGTCAGCTTTCAGCAGGTAGATGCCGGTGAAGTTTGAATCATCAAGCTTCCTTCCGCCTAAAACGATATAGCCTCCATCTGCGGTTTGACGCATTTCAATTGGGAAAAAGGAGGCATCAAACTTATTATTATCAAAAATCGTCGTAAATGTCTGGATATCAAATTCCGGGTTTGATTCTTCGGAACAGGATAGCATCAATGAGAATACAAAGACAATCGAAAGTATGGTATTTATGCGCTTTAACATGATAAATCAATTAATGATCTAGACTTTTGAAACCACTGGAGAGGAACCGCATAGGGAATAGACACCCAATGGACACAGAAAGATTATCCAGGGTAAGATCATCCATTGCATCGCCAACACCTGAAAGACGATCACTGCCATAGCGGTTCTCCGTGGATGAGATATTGCTCATTCCGTATTTATACATAATATCCAGGTTCAGTCGGACATTATTTCCCAGATTATAATTTACGCCCAATCCACCAAGAAGACCCCAGTAACTTTTTGCGAACAAGTCCTTTGCACCAACAATAATGGGTTCATTTTGGAAAACATTTTCACCTCCGGCGGCATTGTCAATTCCTGAGGAAGTAACTGATTTGGTAGCATTGATTAGTATTGCAGAATACGCGCCAAGTTGAACATAGGGCCTGAGCCTGTTGCCATAAATATCATACTTGATAATTAGTGGGAGAATGGCATGATCAAGTTTCTGTTCCTGTTCAAAATTCAACTCGACACGGTTGGTCAGATCACTTTCAGAGGACCAGACAAATGAGTTTGAATAGGCAAATCGGCTGTTTTGATAGGTGGGTTGAAAACTAAACAGAAAACGTTTAAAATAGAATGAAACCTCAATCGTTGCCTGGGCGCCCACTAAATTAAAATTATCGTATTTTTTTCCAATAGTGCTCGCTTCGTAATTCGTCGGCGCAATGATAGAATATGTTTTTACCACGTGCGCTTTTGAAAGATTTGGACCGGCCTTGAAACCAAGCCACCATTGCTTCTCAAGGAATTTTTCATCTTCCTTATTCTGCTTCTGTTGATTATAGGCAGAAGGTTTCCGCTTTTTTTCTTGCCCTGAAGCAGCAAGCGCAACAACGAAGCACAGCATGAAGAGGGTTGTAGTTTTCATCTTAAAATTTCCAATCTAATGTATGATAATCAATTTCTTTGCTTCCTTGTAATATCCAGTCTTCATTTGATAAACATAACTTCCTGCTGGTAATCCGTCGAGGGCGACTTCAATTTTGTGCTCACCAGGCTCATACATACCATCAACAAGGGTCTTTACTTGTACACCCTCATTGTTCATAAGATTTACGGTGACTTGATAATAACTATTCACCATGAAGTGAACAGTAGTTTTACCCTTTGCAGGGTTAGGATAGCAGTCTTTTAATGAAAAGCGGTCGCCAATAAACCCTTCTGTTCCGGTGATTAGTTGTTGTGCCAGCGGGAGTGGCGCAAAGGTAACGCCATCCGAAGTTCCCTCTGCAGTCATCAGACCTGGGAAAATATCGTTGAGCCTTGTATCATCAACCAGCATCCAATCTTTCATGATGTTCCCATAGACGAGCCGGTAATCAAATTGCATTTCCACATTGCTTTGTGAGAGATCGGGAACCGTCCCAACCACGCCCGGGTTGGCGCCTTTTCCGAAAATAAATAGTGGTCCGCCAGTGCCATGGTCTGTTCCGAAACTTCCATTCGACTGAATTCTTCTGCCAAACTCTGAGGTAGTGACACTGAGCACCCGATCTTCTTGTCCGCGTGCACGGAGGTCCTCTTGAAAAGCGTTCATCGCGGTAGAGATATGATACATCAGTGCTGCATGCCCTCCCATCGTAGTATCATATTTTTCAACCTGATCAGCATGCGTATCAAAACCACCAATTTTCACCATAAAAACTTTCGTTTTGCACCCACCGGCAAGCAATCGGGCAATCAATTTCAATTGTGGCGTAAGCGGGTTGCGCAAACTCCCGTTGGGTGCATTGAACGGATATGTTTCCGGATAGGTAATTGAAGTCTGCCCACCAGCAAGATAAACTTCATAAAGCCGCTCCGCATAATCTTTTGATTTGTCCTCCAGGCCCAAGATCCAATCCAATTCTTTGTAGTATGGTGATCCCTCCAGGTATTGCGGAGGCAAACCCCTAGGATCTACTTCTTCATCAATGAAGCCTTCAAGTTCGCCTACAAGTTCTGCAAAACTTTCCGGGTCATTAAGGGATACGGAGGTTGGTATACTCCCTTGCTGGTGAAAGATCAGGGATACATCATTACCCATTTCGATGGCGAGAGGGTCTGGCATATCATTATTTGGAAAATCTTCTGGATATTTTTCTGGCGCGAATTCTCCCTGGAGATAACGACCCACCCAACCTGACTGAAGATACTCATCAGCAGATCCGCCCATAAACCAAATGTCTCTTCCACGGAAGTGCGATCCATTGTTGTTCTTATAGGAAACACCCTGGACAACTGTTAATCTTCCTATATCGTAAAGCCCTTTCATGGCTTGCATATCCGGATGTAAACCGACCTGCGCATCGGAGGTTATCGTACTATCCAGTGGAATGTATTTTCTTACACTGTTTTTGGCAGGGATTGCAATGTTTGCCCTTCGGCTATAATACTCATCATAGCGTTCAACGGGGATCAGGCAGTTCAACCCATCATTTCCTCCATGCATTTGAAGTATGATCAAAACACGGTCGTTATTGCTGGCCGCCGCCATGCGCGACCATGAGCTGTTTTCAGCCAGCACACGCAACGGGATACCTCCGATTGTGAATGGAATACTCATCGCTAGCGGAAGCTTCTTCAAAAAATCTCTTCTTGACTTGTTCATTCTCTTTTGTCTTTATGCGAGTTGATATTCTGGGGACTGCATGAGCGCATTGAATAGATATTCTAACTGGTCCCGCAGGTCTCCTGCGCCCGCATTCCATCGAGTGGTCCAGTAGGCTTCGTCGAAGGTTTGTAAAAAGCGCTCCAAAAAATAGGTAATGCGCGGTGCCGTTAGGCCGGAGGTATCATCCGCTGCATCATCATAGGTAAGGTTGTCTGTAACGGGCAATAAGTACTTTGCTAATTCAATTACCAATAGCCGCGCATCTGCCGCAATGCCATTTGGAATATTGTTCTTCACATAATCATAAACATTTATCTTAAACATGCCTGGCTCTGCTGCAGTAATGATGCTGCGAACATAAGCATAGCGGTTGGCAAGCGTGTTGGGTGTAATCCAGAAACGATGATAGATGGGGAACTGGTGATAAGCGTCATAGCCTGCAACATCGTAGGGCTCGTAGAAACTCATGGCCTGATCATACAATGTTCGAACGATGTCTCCGGTGGCTTCATAAAATTCTGTTGTGGCAGTTGTCATATCCGGTATCGGCACTTCGAAGAACCGCAGTGATTGAATTGAGAGATCCAGCGGCGATTTTATGATCCCACCAAAATTGTCATCCGTAACCGTTCCTGCTGCTGCTTCATAGAAATGCTGGCTGCGCAATAAGTTCTCAATTACAGGCTGTATCTTATAATTATTGCTTACCAGTGTATTTGCCATCTCGGTGATGATTGGACCATCAATAGCAAGGCTTTCCGTGGGTGTGTGTGGGGCGTAGACGAAGAATCTGTAAATCTTCCAGCATATATTCTTTGCCGTCTCGGGTTTGGTGTAGATGAGATCGATCAATTGCTGGATTTCGTCGAGCGCGCTTGCTTCAGTGGGATTGCCACCACTCAGGAGTAGCGGATCAGGTTGTACTATGGCATTGGAAAAGCGCGCACTGAATTGCTTGGGATCATTGTCGTGACTTGATGCATTAGTTGGAGAACCCTTAACTTTTCCACGGGGAAGATTTGTATCGAGATCGAGTGTTGTAAATGTGGTATCAACGTCCCAGCCGGAAAGCACTTTGGCGGCGGCCTGAACATCTTCCTCGGTGTACAAAATGTAGTCGCCTTGTTCTGTAGCGGGTGGAAGCGTTCCTTCCAATCCGCGTCCCAGACTATAGAGTTCAAGTAGTTCGCGGCCATAGTTTTCGTTTACGCTACCTTTTACATTCAAATTGCCGTCCAATAATCGGAGCATTGCATTGTCAACGCTAACTTTAACGGTCAGGGTTTTGAAGTTTATGTCGGGATCGGGATTTAAAGCATCCATTGCAAAAAGCCGGAAAAGTTGGTTTTGGAAATAGAGGGATCTACTGTTTCCGACTTTTGAGGTAATGGTTGTGAAATGCGTGTGCAAAAAAAGAACGAGTTTTTCCCGGGCTGAATAAGCAAGCGATAGGGCCGGGGCTACGCCGTTGCTCATCATCTGGCCAACCAACCAGCTTTTGAAATAGGTTTCTAATTCTCCTCCGTCACTGTTGGCATCTGTGACCCCTGACAAAACCCATTCCTGTCCTGTTTTGGGATCAATGGGCAATACTGGGTCCGGCAATGCTTGTCTAAAAAGTGAGATAATCGCTTGCGTGGGGGTGAGGGATGAGAATGAGTCGATTTGTTGTTTTGTGGCACCAAACGTCGCCCTTCTCAGCAGGTGGGCGGCTCGTTTTAGTCCTAGCGTGCCGCTAATTTCGGGTAATGGCATAGTCGAATGGTTTCAGGAACTCAATTAATCCTTCTAATTTCATAATTTTGACAAAAATGGGGACGAAGTGCATTAGCCTCCGTTAATCGCAAATATTATCCTTTTACAGTTGTTTACCTTTTTGCCAAACGCTCATAATTTCTTTTTATTTTGAAGATAATCGAATGCCCACGTGATGCCATGCAGGGTATGCAATCATTCATACCCACGCCCTCGAAAGTTAGGTATGTTAACCAACTGTTAAAAGTAGGTTTCGATACAATCGATGTTGGAAGCTTTGTATCGCCAAAAGCGGTACCTCAAATGCGGGATACGTCTGAAATGCTGCAGCTTATCGATCGGGGTGACAGCAAAACCAAACTCCTCGCCATTGTAGCGAATGTGCGCGGCGCGGGGACTGCGGCTGCCTTTGAATCGATAACGTACCTGGGATTTCCACTTTCCATTTCTGAAACTTTTCAGCAGCGCAATACAAACAAGTCTATCCCGGAAGCACTGAATGCACTTGAGGAGATCAAGAATATTTGCTTGCGTTCAGATAAGAAATTGGTGACATACATTAGCATGGGGTTTGGAAATCCTTACGGCGATCCGTATAACATCAATCTGGTTGGGAGTTTTGTGGATATCCTGCTGACCCTTGGATCTGATATTACTTCACTGGCAGACACAATTGGCGTTTCAGATCCTCAAAGTATTCACGCCCTGTTTACCTCCATCACCAAATCCTATCCAGATGCGGAGATTGGGGTTCATCTCCACTCAACACCAGGTACCGCAGACGAAAAAATTGAAGCCGCTTTTGGCGCTGGCTGCAGGCGATTTGATGGAGCGATTAGAGGCTTTGGAGGATGTCCAATGGCTAAAGATGATCTGGTTGGTAATCTTGCAACTGAAAATATAATCTCTTTTATTGAACGACAAGGAATAGAGACGGGGATCAACCGTCTGGCATTTATTGAGGCATTAAGACTAGCGGATGAGATTTTCACGTCGCATTGAATCAGATCTACTCTGGTCCACATCAAGAGCCTAGGGTTTCTTCAGTTTATAAATCTTTCCAGGCAACGTTGAAATCACGCCTTTGAATTCCAGTCCCAATAATAATGAAGCCAGTTGGTTTACAGGAAGCGCTGACCGCCAACTCAATTCATCAATGATCATTTGATTGTTATTATCAAGCAAAACTTTAAGGATAGTTTGCTCATCTGGCCCGTAGTCATCCAATGTGAACTTCATTTTCTTGTTTTGTTCTTGACCATTGGCGTCCCAGTTCATAACATATTCCAGGTCTTTGACCGAAGTAATTAAATTCGCCTTGTTTGATTTGATCAGATTATTACAGCCCGCTGAGTAGCTTCTACCAATGTTGCCTGGAAAAGCAAAGACATCTTTGTTGTAACTATTGGCAATGTCCGCCGTAATCAAAGCCCCTCCACTTTGCGCCGCTTCGACCACAATAAGGGCATCACAAAGCCCGGCAATAATTCTATTTCGTGCCGGAAAGTTGTGCGCATCCGGTTTTGTGCCAAAAGGATTCTCTGTCATAATACCACCAATGCTCAACATTTTCTTGGCAATCTCTTTGTGTACAGCAGGGTATATGCAATCGATACCACTGCCCATCACACCAATGGTAGGCAGATTATTCCGCAACGCTTGCTTGTGGGCCTGAATATCGATTCCATAGGCAAGGCCGCTAATGATGAGAGCTTCATGCGGGATAAGGCCAGCGACTAATTCCTCTACGCAATTCTTTCCATAATCCGTTGACATCCTCGTACCCACAATGGCAACTGCTTTGGCGATATCGAAATCAATATTTCCTTTTGTATAAAGGAGTGAAGGGGCATCAGGTATCTGCCTGAGCCGTGCGGGATAGTTTTTGTCGGTATACAGTAGCAGTTGAACGCCTTCTTTTTCGGCAATTAAAATTTCATTCTCAGCTGCACGAAATGGATTTCCCTTACTGATAACTGCGGCGGTAACTTCTCCAACACCTGGTATTTTAACGAGCTTGCCCTTGGGCGTTTTGAAAACCTTTTCTGCCGAGCCGCAATAGCTCACCAATTGCCTGATTATATAATCACCAATACCTGGAATGAAGTGAAGCGCTATCAGCGAAAGCCGGTTCTGATCCATGAAAGCGAGAAATAAAAACGAAATTCAATAGAGATCCTATAGAACTTATCAAATCAATAATAACCCACAACAGTTTTTAAATAGCTGACTTACAGTTTCTTATAACTTGTCACGCAACTCAACCAGGAAACCACGTACACGTTTCAGTGAATCCATAAATTCCATTTTATCGCGGACAGCCTGGCCATCATTTCGAAGCATTTCTTTTGCTCCTTGAAGTGTAAAACCTTTTTCTTTTACCAAATGATAGATGGTGCGAACATGGTCGATGTCCTCTTTGGTGAATTGCCGATTGCCTTTTCTATTCTTCTTTGGCTTGATTAGATCAAACTCCGATTCCCAAAAACGGATGAGTGACGGAGCCACACTAAACATTTCTGAAACCTCTCCAATGGAGTAGTAAAGTTTCTCGATTTCCTTTTCCTTATACGCCATGTTATTGAGCAAGGTAAGTAATAAAACCATTCTCGGCAATCTGAATTTGTGATTCAGGAAAATCTTTTTTAGTAAGCTCCTGAATTTTCTTAATTGCCTGATTTTGAGGATCGACCCGCACGCCTTCTCCATATGTTTGATAAGTGGGGATGATCTGACCCCTCAAAAATTTACCATCCCGATCTGTATACAGTCTCATAATAGGAGCAAGTCCATTTATGCCACTCACACTGATCCCGCGATACGTGCAAAAATTACCCAAGCTGTAGGCAATGAATCGTTGCTTGTAGACCTCAATTGCCCGGGTTACATGCGGGCCATGACCGAAAATGATATCCGCACCAGCATCAATAAGGGTATGTGATAAATGATAAACATCGCCCCTGTTCTCTCCATAGAAGTATTCATTCGCTCGCGGCACATTTTGATATTCTGCCCCCTCAGCACCACCATGAAATGAAACGATCACAATGTCGCAGATAGAATCGAGGTGGGATACAAGCCGACTGGCTTCATCCAAGTCGTTTATGTCAACACAACCGCTGTTTGGTGCAAATGCTACCAAGCCGTATTTGATGCTGTCTTTTTCGACTACTACAAATTTCTGTGCAAGCTGACCGGCATGCGCTATACCAGCCGCATTCAGGGTTTCCATGGTACTAGTCCTACCCATGACACCAAAGTCTCCGGCATGGTTGTTGGCAAGACTCATGATATCGAAACCTGCATTCGTTAGATTTTGGACATACTTGACAGGTGTTCTAAACACGTAGCATACCTTTGGATCGCGGCATTTTTTTGGAGTTCCACCATCATCTAGCAGTGTTCCTTCTAAGTTTCCAAACGTAATATCTGCATTCTTCAGATAAGCCTCGACCGCTTTCATCAAATGTGACCCATCATCCTGAGGTAGTTTATTTTCCGGATAATTTGTTCCCATCATGATATCACCTACTCCGATAATTGTCAGCGTATCTGTCAGGACGGTAACGGTGTCTATTGGTATTGCAACCGTATCAGTTTCGGACTGTGCGGATAATGAAGAATAGGCAAACGCGATTAACCCCAGAAATGAAATACGCAAGGACGTCATAGTGTTATAAGTGAAATGCAAAAATGGGTGATTTGAACAGGCGACAAACCAGGAAAGCAGAACAGATCTAATCCAACGCCTTGCTCTGTGAATTGCCGATCTCAATTAGTCTTTCATACTCCTTATTGCTCAAATCACGTTGAAAAAAATTAATGGGGTTGACATGTTGGTTCTTGTAAATCACTTCGTAATGAAGATGGGAGGATACAGAGTTACCGGTGTTCCCGACATAGCCGATAATATGACCTCGCTTGATTTTGTCTCCCGGTTTTACAGCGAAAGAAGATAGATGGGCATAGCGGGTTTCATAGCCGTGACCATGGTCAATGTAGATAACGTTACCGTAGGAATCTGAGAGATGTGCTGTAGTAACTTTTCCATCGCCGGTGGCATAGACGGGTGTGCCCCTGGAAGCAGAAAAGTCCAACCCATTATGATCCATCATTACCTTAAATATCGGATGCATGCGCGACCCGTAGCTCATGTGCAATCGGTCTAACTGATTATTGTTAATTGGCTGAATAGCAGGGCGTGAAGCCCACATATGAATTCGATCATTCAACAGCTCATTCAACTCTTCAAAGGATTGAACCTCGATATCAAGGTTGTGCTTCAGCTTTTCCAGAATGGTATAATCATAGACCAGCGCAGGAAAATTTCCAATCTCATTTAGGCTGAATTTCTCACTACCACCAACACCACCTTGTCGTATTTCAGGTGAGAGGGGATCGGAATCCAGGATCACGCGATAATTTTTATCATCCTTTTCAATCAGGCCATTCAACTCTGAAAAAGACTTATGAATTCTATCCTCCAGAATTTGCCATTGCGTGCGCAAGGTTATGTTTTCCCTTTTTAGCAGTTGTTCGTCAAGCGAATCAAAGTTGCTGGTAAAAGTCAGATAGAAACCGCATGCCAGAAGCACCGAAAGCCCAATGAAAATTGCCAACTGATCTTGCAAAGCTTTTCCTCTTAAGTACCAAGGTTCGTACTTGCAAGTTCTCGGATTATATCGGTATTTGACTTTGCTCATTAATCCAGCGATTGATTCTGTTTTGTGCTGAGTTTGATTAGCGCACTGTAATCTTTACCAGACAGGCCCTCCATAAGATAGTGCAGTGGGTTGACCTGTTCTCCATCTCGAATCACTTCGTAATGCAAGTGCGGAGCAACAGAACCTCCGCTGTTGCCTACAAACCCGATAACTTTGCCTTTGGCTACCTTCTGCCCCCGACTTACTTCAATTTCTTCAAGGTGTGCATAGCGCGTTACAAAGCCGTTGCCATGATCTACATCAATGTAGTTCCCGTATCCTGCCTGAAGTTTTGTTCTGTTTGTGAAGATTACCCTGCCCGATGCAGTCGCGACGACATGTGTTCCACGAGGGGCAGCAAAATCAAGTCCTGGATGTGTATATTTTCCTTTATGAAAAGGATTGATCCTTTCTCCATATCCTGATACGAGCAAATCCAGTTCGGCGTTGGCGATGGGCTGTATGGAAGGGATAGATCCAATTTCTCCCAGTTGTGCTTTCGATATCCGGATGTTATTGGCAAAATTGGCGTTGCTGTTTGTCGATTTTACCCTGAGCAGTTCAGACTTTGAATCCAATAAGACAAGTAAATTTTTAAATTCTGAAGCATCGGCCAAGAGTACTTGTTCCTTCGAAATGGTGGAGCCTGCTGCTGATGATTCCGGAGGATTCGAATTGAAAAGTCTCGCATACAAGATCTTATCCTCCTCCTTCAACTCGGTAAGGGTGACATCAATAGCCGAAAGTTGCTGTTCAAGGATGCTTTTATGTTTTTCCAACACAGTATTTTCCTGGCGCAATACGCGTTCCGTTTCTGATTCAAAAAGCAGGTCGTGTGCGGCTATTATGGTACCGCATAAAAGAAGGCCAGTGAACAATACGCCGGAAACGTACCAAAGCACATCCCTGAAAGTAATACGGGCTTGCTCGTATTGAAAAGTCTTGGGATTGTAGTGAAACTTGATATTAGACATTCGGACCGCAGATTCTGAGTATTGTTGATGTTAACTAAGCCATAAAAAAATCTTCGATACCTGCATATACTCTGTCATCAGCGGTTAATTTTGTGGCTTGCCATATCTTGTAGGCGCGCAAATATAATAAAAATCATAACGCACAAGCTTTAAACCACATATAGGGAATGGATGCTGCGACAATCAGACAGAAGTTTTTAGATTTTTTTGCCAGTAAAGGGCACACAATTGTGCCTTCAGCGCCACTTGTGCTTAAAAATGACCCTTCATTGCTGTTCACCAACTCAGGAATGGTTCAGTTCAAGGACTACTTCCTTGGCAATGCAACACCGCGTAGTTCCAGGATTGCGGATACCCAGAAATGCCTCCGCGTTAGTGGAAAACACAATGATTTGGAGGAAGTCGGGATTGACACCTACCATCATACTATGTTCGAAATGTTGGGCAACTGGTCTTTTGGAGATTATTTCAAGAAAGAAGCTATTGCGTGGGCCTGGGAACTGCTCACTGAAGAATACAGGCTTCCGAAAGACCGGTTGTACGTAACCGTTTTTGGCGGTGATGATGGTGATAAGCTGGCGGTAGATATGGATGCATTTAATTGTTGGAAAAGCGTCATTCGAGAAGACCGTATACTATATGGTCTAAAAAAAGACAATTTCTGGGAGATGGGTGAAACCGGTCCCTGCGGTCCCTGTTCTGAAATACATATTGATTTGCGTTCCGAAAAAGAAATCGAGAAGCTTCCGGGCAAGGAATTAGTAAACAAAAGTCATCCGCAGGTTATTGAAATTTGGAATCTTGTTTTCATGGAGTTCAATCGAAAAGCAGATGGTTCTCTTGAGAAACTGCCTGCACAGCATGTTGATACGGGAATGGGCTTCGAGCGGTTGTGTATGGCTATCCAGCAAAAGACATCAAACTATGATACGGATGTATTCACACCATTGCTTGAATTCATCGGCGACGCTGCGGACGTGAAATACAAGCATGCCGAGGAAACAGACATTGCCATGCGTGTAATGGCGGACCATGTTAGGGCTGTTTCGTTTGCCATCACCGACGGGCAATTGCCATCCAATACGGGAGCCGGCTATGTGATACGGAGAATATTGCGCAGGGCAGTCCGTTACGGATATACCTTTTTGAATTTCAAAGAGCCCTTCCTGCACAAACTGGTACCGGTGCTGGCAAATCAGATGAAGTATGTTTTTGGGGAACTTGAATCACAGAAAGACTATGTGGGAAAGGTCATTTTTGAGGAGGAGACTTCATTCTTGAAAACATTGGAAAAGGGCTTGAAGCGAATTGAAATCATTGAATCAGAATTGGTAAATGGTACTGTGAGTGGTGCACAAGCTTTTGAACTCTATGATACCTTTGGGTTCCCATTAGATCTGACGTCGCTGATTGCCCGCGAACGGGGGTTCTCAATTGATGAGGAAGGGTTTCAAATCGAGATGGAAAAACAGAAGAACCGCTCTAAAGCTGATGCGTCAAAAGAAACAGGTGACTGGGTTTTAGTGGGCGCAGATAAAAAGACCGAGTTTATTGGTTACGATGCATTGGAGGCAGTGGTAAGCATCATTAAGTACCGTACTGTCAAACAAAAGAATAAAGATTTGTTTCAACTTGTTTTTGACCGTACGCCATTTTACGCTGAGAGTGGTGGTCAGGTGGGGGATACGGGTTTTATTGAGACCGTGAACGAAAAAATTCGTATCACCGATACCAGGAAAGAAAATGAATTGATCGTTCACTTCGCAGACAAGCTTCCATTGAATTTAAGCGCGTTGTTCAAAGCCACCGTGGATCAACAGAAACGCCAGTTGAGCATGGACAATCATTCGGCTACACATTTGCTCCATGCGGCGTTGCGCCAGGTGCTGGGTAAGCACGTTGAACAAAAAGGGTCACTGGTGAATGAAAAGATACTTCGCTTTGATTTCTCCCATTTTGCAGCGATGACACCAGAAGAGATTCTTGCGGTTGAAGAAATCGTAAACCGCAAAATCCGTGAAAACATTGCACTTGACGAACAGCGCAATGTCCCCATAGAGAAAGCAAAAGGTTTGGGGGCTATGGCCCTATTTGGTGAGAAATACGGAGAATTCGTCCGTGTCATTACCTTCGATCCTGCATTTTCAGTAGAACTTTGCGGGGGAACTCACGTTTCGGCTACTGGTCAAATCGGACTGTTTAAGATTGTATCCGAGAGTTCCGTGGCGGCGGGTGTCCGAAGAATTGAGGCGATTACTGCGGAGGAGGCTGAAAGATATGTCAGTGAAGCATTGGCATTGCTTGATCAGATCAAAATATTATTGAAAAACCCAAAAGACCTGGTAACAACTGCGAAATCATTGCTGGAAGAAAAGCATATGCTGGAAAAGAAGCTAGAGGCGTTTCAGCAAGAGCAGGCGAATTTGTTAAAAGATCAATTGGCTGCTAAGGTAGTGAGGGACAAGGGTTGCAGTATTATCATCGAAAAGGTGTCGGTTCCCAATGCCGATGTGCTAAAGAATATTGCCTATGCCTTGCGCAATCAGTTTGATGACCTGGTCCTCATTCTGGCTGCTGATGTTGATAGTAAACCTCAGGTAGCCGTTATGATTGGAGAGAAGTTAGCCAAAACCAATACGTTTCATGCCGGCAATATGGTTAAGCTTCTGGCCAGAGAAATAGACGGTGGGGGCGGAGGTCAATCATTCTTTGCCACAGCCGGTGGTAAGAAGCTTGAGGGGTTGAGTTTAGTGATTGAGAAAGCCAGGGTATTGGTAAATAAATAAAAAATACGTTATTGGGAGGCCGCTGGTTTCTGCATGGAACAAGTTGTTTAACCGGCGTGTTGTCATGCTTGGGGCGATATTAAGATTAAGATTAAAATATGAACAAGGCAATTAGAGATAAGTACACCGCTGTTATTGGATTGGAAGTTCATGCCCAACTCCTTACCAGCAGCAAGATCTATAACGCTGACTCAACCGAATATGGCAGCCTGCCAAATACCAATGTGGGTGTCATTACCCTTGCGCATCCGGGTACATTACCTCGTCTGAACAAACGGGTTGTTGAGTATGCAATAAAGATTGGGTTAGCTTGCCACTCATCCATCACGCGTTTTAACATTTTTGACAGGAAGAATTATTTCTACCCGGATCTTCCCAAAGGATATCAAATTACGCAGGATCGAACGCCGATATGCGTTGGTGGATATGTGACAATTGATACCAAGGATGGTGAACGCAATATTGAACTTCATCGAATACATATTGAAGAGGACGCTGGGAAGTCTATGCACCTGGCACAGGAAATTGATACACTGGTAGATTTTAATCGTGCAGGCGTACCGCTAATAGAGATTGTAAGCGAGCCGGATATAAAGAACTCAGATGAGGCATACGCTTACCTGACGGAAATTCGTAAGCTTGTTCGATACCTGGAAATCTGTGATGGCAACATGGAAGAGGGTTCCTTGCGCTGTGATGCGAACATCTCTGTTATGCTGAATGGTGCTTCCGAGTATGGTAAGAAAGTGGAAGTCAAGAATATGAACTCGATGCGCAACGTGCAGCGCGCAATTGATCATGAGATTGAACGGCAAATTGAAGAGATTGAAAAAGGAAACACCATTCCTTCGGAGACAAGAACGTTCGACGCTGGTACCGGCCTTACCTACAGTATGCGGACAAAAGAAGAACTAAACGATTATCGGTATTTTCCTGATCCTGATCTTAGCCCATTGGTGATTTCAGATGCATGGCTTGAAGAAGTTAAAGCTTCAATGCCGGCGCTTCCACGTACCCTCTACAATAAATATGTTCACGAATATAAACTCTCGGCATACGACGCGCATGTGCTCACCGATTCGAAGGATATCGCAATGTACTTTGAGGAAGTATGCAAAATCACAAAGAATTACAAAGCCGCATCCAACTGGGTGATGGGCCCTGTGAAATCATACCTCAATGAGCTTGCGTTGTCGGCAGATGAGTTCCCGATTGCTGCCACTGTATTGGTGGAATTGATGAACCTTGTGGACGAGAATAAAATCAGCTTCTCAATTGCTTCGCAACGGGTCTTTCCTGAGTTGCTGAAAAACCCATCAAAGTCAGCGTTGGAGGTCGCCCAGCAGTTGAATGTCATTCAGGATAGTAATCATGATTCGATTATTCCTATTATTGAGCAGGTTCTCAAAGAATTTCCGTTGAAAGTAGAAGAATACAAAAATGGAAAGAAGGGTATCGTGGGTATGTTTATGGGGGAGGTAATGAAGCGAAGCAAAGGCAAAGCGGATCCCAAAGTTGCAAATGAACTCATCACTAAAAAACTGGAGGAAGTATGATTATCCTGAAAAGTGCGGTTAATAGTTTGGTAAGATTTTTTAATAGTGCAAACGGTGTTGGTTTGTCGGTGAATAGAGGAGCAGCATTTTGTTTTTTGCTTTTTGTGTTTTGTTTTTCCTGTTCGTTCTCTACCAAGGAGGAATCAGGTGGAGCTGGTTGGACGCTTACAGTAAGCGGAAAAGTCGGGTTTCCACAGGAAGGCCAAATCCTTATTCAGGAAATAAAGAACGGTGCCTTGGGATGGCAGGATACCATTACCCTTAAGTCCAATTATACGTTTTCCAAGGGCATAACCGTAACGCAGCCAGGGTATTATAAGATTAATTTCTATGGCCGGCAGTTTGTGGATTTTATTCTTTACAAAAGTAATATCGAAATCAATGTAGATGGAAATGATCCAAATGGCTTCGCAGAAATAAAAGGATCGCCAGAAATAGATGTCATTCGAAAAGCGCAAATACTGATGCGGGAAGCTGAGACATCTCCTGAAATTGCAAAACTCAACGCTGAGTTCTCCAGCGCAGCGCAGGAGCGAAATCAGGAAAAGATGGCTACGATACAGGATGCTTACATGAAGGAAATCAAGAAGAGCCAGGATAAAGTTGCGCAATTGCTGCGCAACGAACCTCCGTCCCTGGGTGTAATCAATTTGCTGCAGAGCAATACAGTGCTGGACCGCGACATGTATTTTGATACTTATCTTGCAGTAGCCGAAAAGCTGAAAAAGGAGTGGCCCGACTATGATCATGCCAAGACTTTCATCGCTATGGTCGAGAGCATGAAATCCATAGCGATCGGTCAGCCAGCTCCTGAAATAGCATTGCCGGATACTACCGGGCAGGTTGTAAAACTTTCATCAATGAGGGGCAAGTACGTATTGGTTGACTTCTGGGCCAAGTGGTGCGGTCCTTGTCGCCAGGAAAACCCAAATGTGGTGAGAGCTTATCATAAATTTAAAGACAAGGGTTTTACCGTGTTTGGCGTTTCGCTGGACCGGTCCAGGAGTGATTGGCTGTTGGCGATCAAGCAGGATGGCCTTGACTGGACGCATGTTTCCGATCTAAAATACTGGCAATCCGCTGCTGCGAAGTCATACAATATAACCGGTATTCCTTTCTCGGTTTTACTTGATCCAAACGGAGTGATCATAGCCAAAAACCTTCGCGGCAGGGCCCTTGAAAAGAAGTTGGAAGAAGTTTTAGCTGAATAGGAATGCCAATGAGATATCCAATTTTCCTGCTTGCGCTGAGCGCTTTTTTTTGTCGCTGCCACCCGCCAACGGAAGAAGAGAGGCCGGAGATCAATTTTGCTGTTAAGAAGTTCAGGGTTGAATCAACGGGAGGTTGCAGTGCGGATACAATGCATTGTGCCTATTATGAAGTTACTTATCCCGAATTCGCGGGACTGGATACTGCAGTGCTGGCCAAGCTTAGGCGACTTATTGCTGCAACGGTATCCATGGGTAATCCTGAGGCCGATGGCAAAACAATGAAACAGACAGGGGATACTTTCATTCAGTCCTATCAGGATTTCAAAAACGATATACCCGAATCAGCTGGAGGCTGGTACTACGCAGCGGAAGTAAAGGTGGAGACTTTAGTGGATACGTTGTTAAGTCTTTCGGTGCAGGAAGCGTATTTTACCGGTGGTGCCCACGGGGGTCATGGAACCTACTTTATTAACATATCACCCAAGACCGGTGCTGCATTCACGCTTGACACTTTTTTTAAGACTGGATACTATGAGCCCCTGACTAAACTTGGCGAGAAGGTTTTCAGGCAAGTAAAGGCTATCCCGGATACAGCCTCTTTGGATGACAACGGGTTTGAATTTCCAGATGACGCGTTTCAACTCAATACGAATTATGGGTTCAAGAAAGAGGGTATTGTGTTTTATTACAACAGTTATGAAATCGCGCCTTATGCCGCCGGGCCGACAGAAGTCATGATACCTTATGAATTGCTGGTGAACTGGATAAGGTAGCATTGTCTTTTTGCCAGGTTAGAGAAAAGGATTCTAAAAGCCCTATATCCTTTTATCGGGTCCAGTTGGCAAAATCAAGCAACTATAAAATTTGCCAAATTCGATATTAAAACGAAACAATTTTCTCAATTAGGGAAATATTCCAACGTAGAATGTCCCAAATCAGCCTGATTTGACGGGTATTCACTTTTGGCCTGGAAATCGCAAAGCATAGTGAAAAACCTAACGCCATGATCTTCAATTTCTTTTTCAGCCAATTATCCTTGGAAAAACAAGTGAGCTACCTCCAGACGAAAGGTGTTTCTTTAGGCACCCGTGTTAAGGATGGTAGAAAAATTTACGTTTATATGCTCCGCAGTTTATTCGTGGAAGTGATCTATGAGCATGACAACAGCATGAAGCCAGCCGAAAAAACAAAGCTGTTAAGAGGGCTTAAAAACCTTAATAAACATCTCGAGAAAGAATTCAGATCGACCTTCTGAACTGCTGCATGTTTGCTTTAGTGTTCTTTATTCCTCATTACGATTATGGAGATGTTTTTATCTTTCCAGCGCTGTGCTAATTCCGATGGAACGCCATTGTAAAAGTTTAGGGCGCCAAGCAGAATATCAACATCTCCATCCTGATCAATATCAGCCGCTTCTAAATTGAGCCATCTTCCTGTAGCAGCCATTGCCGTTATTTGCGGTACATATTCTGTACCGTTGTTCTCAAAATATATGAATCCCTGTTCTGCATGTTTCTTAAAATCCGGAAAGAAGGAAATCGCTGCAATATCCAGGTCTCCATCGAGGTCAAAATCTCGGGCTATCGCTTGGGAAGCACCGTGCATGTTGTAGAACCATGATTCTATAAAGTCGTTATTACCATTATTCAAGAAGATGCGCACACCATGATATGGTTTGAGAATCATGGAATAGTCAGCGTTGTCACCATTTGTATACAGGATGTCGAACTTCCCATCGCTATTAAAATCTGCGACGTCAAAATAACTGGAACCGTATACAGGCGGGAATCTCAGTATTGTATTTATCCTGAATTTGAAATTACCCTGGTTGAGCAATGTGATTATTTTTTCATCACCTTGTGACATCAACGCTAAGATGTCAGCCATACCGTTATTGTCAATATCTCTAATGATAACTTTTCTGGCGCCTGGTAAATATTGGAGCGTATGCTTTTCGAACTTACCATTACCCAGATTCTTAAAAGCGATTAGCGCTCCAGCATAATTTCCAAAGGCGCATACCACCATGTCTTCAAGTCCATCTTGATCTAAATCAACAATTTCAAAATATACAGGTCTTTTCAGGGAGTCAATTAGCTGGTGTTTGGTGTGGTCTGCTTCATGCAGCGCTATTATTTCCCCTTTTGGTTGATCATTGGGGTCCATTATGCCCATCAATGATAGAATGGGATCACCATCTATTGAAAAGCGGATGAAAGAGGGTGGGCTGGCTAGCAAAAAGGAATCCTCAAGCATAAACTTTTCGTTTAGCCGATATAGTTTATTTAGCCTGCTTCCTACATAAATGCTATTGTGGCCCGTATCAGATTTAATAAAGGTAGTGAGTGCTTCAGGAATCGATGTATAAGGCTCAGGAGTGAACTGCTCAACAATGTTTGAAATCGTCGCGGTCCTGGCTCCCAACGAATCAGGTGAATTCTTAAGGTAGTAAGTTCTTATGGATTCCCATTGTTCCGGTGTTACCAGCGGTTCGCCAGGAATCGTACGCAAAACTTCAAGTTGGTCATCTGGTGAAATTGATGAGAGCAATGAGGTTTCTATTCCCATTCGAAAAGACATTTGCGGAAGAACGCTTTTCTCCCACGTATTTTTGTCCAGCAAGCCTGGATCTGGGAACACATGGCAGCTACCGCAGTATTTTTGGGCTAGCTGTTCATCTTTTTGTGCCTGGTTGATACAAGAAAAAGGGAAAAGGAAACAAACCGCTACGGCCAACAGGATATGCGACTTCATGGGACGTATTTCACTAAAAAGAGTTTGTAAAGCAATATGCAAGAATGTTGGCTCCCATCCTGAGTGCCTGGAGTCGTTTTTCTTCGGGATCATGATGAATGCGCTGATCCTCCCAACCGTTGCCCAGATCGCATTCGTAGGAGTAGAAAACCACCAGCCTTCCTTCATAAATTAGTCCGAAACCTTGTGCAGGCTTGCCATCATGTTCATGGATTTTTGGTAAACCATCCTCAAAATCAAACTTTTGATGGTAGATGGGATGATTGAACGGTAGCGCTATGAGTTCAAGTTCCGGGAATATCTTCTTTAGTTCCAGGCGCACAAATTTGTCGAGTCCGTAATTGTCATCGATATGCAGAAATCCGCCCCCAATCAGATACTTTCTAAGGTTTGCTGCTTCGGTGTCAGAGAATACCACATTTCCGTGTCCGGTCATATACAGATATGGATAAAGGAAAATGTCACGGCTTCCAACCTCCACGATATCCTCTTCAGGATCCAAATTGGTTCCGATTTCTTTGTTTGAGAAGGCTATTAAATTTGGCAACGCAGTTTTGTTAGCATACCAATCCCCGCCACCATTGTATTTGAGTTTTGCTATCTTGGTGAGAACCTGACTGTTAGCAAATATGCTACAGGCAAAAAACGCGAAGAATGTTGTAAATCTTACATATCTGGTTACCATGGCCCGATTTTGAATACTTAAAAGTGACAAAATAATTTCAGTATCATTAAACCTTTGCAGAGAAGGCTAATCTAATGGGTCGAATTTAAAATCTAGAAAACTAAGAAACGCATGAAAATGAACAATCTATTTGTTAAAATATCCAGCCTGACTTTTTTAGGGGCGACAATGCTGCTACCCGCATGTCAGGATCAGGAAAGGCTAACGCTTGCTGATACCCAGGATATTATTGAAGAAGCGGTAACTGACTCCTATTTTCAAGATCTGGATGATATGGCCGGCGTAGCGATTGGATCACCTAACGATGCCGAATATGCCGGGGGAAGAGTTGCTTCTCCAATAGCCATAACCATACAAGACCAGCGCTGCAATTGCAACGGTATTGCCGTTACCGTTGAGCCAGGCCCAAATTCGACCCTTGATATACCGCAAGGCGTATTGACCATTGACTTTGGTAGTACCGGATGTAGTGATTTAAAAGGCAATGTCAGAACGGGTAAACTTATATTCACGTATAATGGCAGGCGCTTCATACCCGGATCGACTGTGGTGACAACGACAGACAACTATACGATTAATGGCATTAAGCTGGAGGGAACTCGCACCTTGACCAACGTCAGTGGCAGCACTTCTGACGCACCCAAATTCAACGTGGTGCTCGCGGGGGGCAAAGCAACCTTCATCGCTGATGGCACTGTAGCAGAGCGCGAGTCCAATATTACATGGCAATGGACCAGGGCGGCAAACCCGGTGGATGATTACCTGACAATTGATCAAAGCAGCACGGCGAGTGGCGTTACCCGCGGGGGCAGAACCTATACTGTTTCCCTGGCGAAGTCATTGAAGTACAAACGGTTTTGTGGTATTGCTGTAGAAGGTATAAAAGTATATACCATTGACGGCACGAAAGTAGTTACGATTGATTATGGAGATGGCACGTGTGATAAGTTAATTGTTTATACTGTGAATGGCATAGCAAGAAACCTAAACATCTAGCACAGAAAGCAATAAAGAATAGATCAAAATAATAAAGCCCGGGATTTCCGGGCTTTATTATTTTGCATGAGCCTTGAGATTCTTCGCCGCTATGCATTACTTGCGGGAAAATAGAGTGCTTATGAAGCAATATCTCGACCTGATGCAGGAAATCGTTCAAACGGGTACCCCGAAGAGCGACCGTACAGGCACCGGAACGCTTTCAGTTTTTGGGAGGCAATTGCGTTTTGATCTTTCAGCAGGCTTTCCACTTGTTACGACAAAGAAACTCCACCTTCGGTCCATTATATACGAATTGCTTTGGTTTTTGAATGGTGATACGAACATCAAGTACCTCAAAGACAACGGTGTCAGCATATGGGATGAATGGGCTGATGAGCATGGTGAACTGGGTCCGGTATATGGACATCAATGGAGAAGTTGGCCAGCGCCTGATGGTCGTCAGATTGATCAGATATCGCAGGTAATTCAGCAAATTAAGACTAAGCCTGATTCGCGCAGGCACATCGTCACGGCATGGAACCCGGCAGAAGTGGATAAAATGGCATTGCCACCTTGCCATGCCTTATTCCAGTTTTATGTGGCGAACGGAAGGTTATCTTGTCAACTCTACCAACGAAGTGCAGATTATTTTCTGGGTGTTCCATTTAATATTGCATCATATGCACTCATGACATACATGTTTGCCCAGCAATGTGATTTGTTACCCGGAGAATTCGTGTGGACAGGGGGTGATGTTCACGTTTATTCGAATCATATTGATCAGGCTAATCTCCAACTTTCACGGGAACCCTTGCCGATGCCTGCATTAAATATTAAGCGGAAACCCCAATCTATTTTTGATTATAAGTTTGAAGATTTTGAGATTGTAAATTATCAGTCTTATCCTGCCATCAAGGCACCAATCGCAGTCTGAGGACAGTGACAGCTTCTGCATTGCGCCAAAACGCTTTTACCCATGAATTTCTTCGATTATGTGCTATTTCTTTGTAACAATCACATCTTTTTGTCGACAGATTGCGTATCCTACTTTGTATGCCTGAAAAAAGCAGTGTTTTTGACATGATTGGTCCTGTTATGATTGGCCCTTCCAGTTCTCACACCGCTGGTGTCGTTCGCATTGCCCGTGCCTCACGGAGAGTTTTGGGGGGCATGCCCGATGATGCCGAAATAACCTTCTACAATTCTTTTGCAAGGACGTATGAGGGTCAT
This sequence comes from Cyclobacteriaceae bacterium, assembly GCA_029858965.1. GTDB lineage: Bacteria > Bacteroidota > Bacteroidia > Cytophagales > Cyclobacteriaceae > Chryseolinea. The sequence continues at coordinate 25,792 of JAOUDZ010000016.1, read as the reverse complement.
GGCAGCGATAGTGCCATAATTGCCGGACTACTCGATTTTAAAACAGATGACAAGAGAATCAAAGATTCACTGGCGTTGGCGAAGGATGCAGGGCTGACGTATCACTTCAAATCAATCGGAAATGCTTCAACACTTCACCCCAACACGATAAAATTGATACTTCGAAAAGGAGACAGGGTGGTTGAGGTGGTTGGGGAGAGTCGGGGAGGCGGAATGATTAACATTGCCGAAGTTAACGGATTCAAGGCGGATTTTAGTGCGAATTTGCATACCGTCATTATTACGGCCAGTGATGTGAAAGGCAGCATAGCTTTTATTGCTGACGTCCTTGCGCACGATGATTGTAATATAGCTACGATGTCTGTCTCGCGGAAAGGAAGGCATGACATTGCGTGTCTTGTTATAGAGATGGATTCCGGCATAAAGCCTGCGACATTGGCATATTTACAAAGTCTTAATTGGGTCATACAGATAATTTATATACCGGATATTGATCGTTGATTATGAAGAGAATAGCTTCACTGCTTTTTGGCCTTGTCTTTCTGGTTTCTCTAACCGGAACAGCACAGCAGGCTGATACATTAACCAATACTACTGCATGGACATTAAAACAATGCATAGACTATGCTTTGGCCAACAGCTTAAATGTACAGCGGAGTACCTACAATGTTGAAACTGGTGAGGTAAATTATAATCAGGCAAAGATGAGTCTGCTTCCCAGTTTGAATGCCAATCTAAACTATGGATATAATTGGGGCCGTTCTGTTAACCCCGTAACCAACCAGTTTACGACACAGCAGATTAACTTTACGAGTCCGGGTGCCTCAAGTTCGGTGATGTTATTTAATGGATTGCGAATTCAAAGTATATTAAAACAAAATGCCAGAGACTATAAGGCTTCTGTCGAGGATCTTCAAAAAACAAAAAACGACGTATCCCTGAACATTGCTTTCCTATTTGTAAATGTCATCTTCAGCAAGGAACAATTAGAAAATGCAAAGTATCAATTAAGCTCAAGTCAACAACAACTGGATCAAACCAAGAAGCAGGTTGCTGCCGGAGCCCTGCCAATTTCAAATGAACTAAACCTTGAAGCCCAGGTAGCGACAAATGAGCTAACCGTTATCACGAATGAAAATGCACTTACCCTGGCGCTGTTGCAACTTAAACAGGCCTTGCAGTTGCCAGCATCTGTGCCGTTGGATGTCGTTGTTCCCGATCTTAATGTGGAGGATCTGATTCTCGATCAGGATCGCAATGAAATTTACGAAATGGCGCACAGCACGTTACCGGAAATACGGGCTGCAAGGCTTCGAATTGAAAGTGCTGATTATGCAGTGAAGGCTGCAAAAGGAAATCTTTACCCCCGGTTGAGCCTGTCCGGATCAATAAATACCAATTATTCAAGTGCATCTGATCGTGAGCGATTTGTTGCAGATGGCGGAGATCCTACCATCACTTATCCGCAAATTGGTGTTGTTGGTGGCCCCGGTGGCACACCTGTGTATTCTGCTGATCCAGTTACCATACCATCGGGCGCTATTGTCGATGGATACGGCAGAACGGATCAGCTGAAGGATAACATTTTCAGGCAGGTTTCGCTCGGGTTGTCCATACCCATATTTAATGGACTTCAATCGAAGGCAGCCTATCAGCGTTCGGTAATCAATCGCCAGCTGGCCGCAGTATCAGCAAAAGAAATAGACAATACGTTGCGTCAAAATGTTGAAACGGCTTACAACGACGCATTAGCGGCTTCGAAAACATATTCATCCAGCCTCAAGCAAGTACGCGCGCGCGAAGAGGCATTTCGCATGACTAAGCAGCGATTTGATCTTGGTGCCGTTCCATATGTGGAGTACCAGGTTGCCGAAAATGATTTGTTTAAGGCAAAGTCGGATCTGGTAAGGGCAAAGTATGATTTTATTATGAAGAAAAAAGTACTCGATTTCTATCAAGGCAAACCGCTAGACTATTAACTAAGCACGCAATGGCAAAACAAAAAAGAAAGTCTAATAAATTAATGTATTGGCTCATCGGGATTGTTGTACTCCTCACGCTATTTATAATTATTGCAAAGTCAGCCGGATGGATAGGTAGGCCTAAAGAAATAGAAGTTGAACTCGCCAAAGCAAAACGCATTACGATAACAGAGAAAGTTAGTGCATCCGGAACAGTTCAGCCCGTTACAGAAGTCAAGATCGCTCCGGAGGTCTCAGGTGAAATCATTGAGCTACTGATAGAAGAGGGAGACTCTGTTTTCAGGGGAAAAACGCTTGTTAAGATTCGTCCGGATACCTGGCAAAGTCAATTGGAAAGAGCAGAAGCAAGTCTTAGCCAACAGCGTGCAAACCTGGAGCAAAGTAAATCCAGTCTTTCCAGGGCCAAAGCAACCCTAATCCGGTCGGAAGCTGAGTTTAACCGAAATGAAAAATTATACAGCGAAAAGGTAATCTCCGATTCAGACTGGCAGTTGGCCAAACAAAATTATGAAATTGCTAGAAATGATGTCTCTTCAGCGGAACAAGCCGTGGAAGCATCGCGCTATGTAATTCGCAGTACGGAAGCATCATTGCGGGAAGCGCGTGAAAATTTCAGAAAAACAACCGTTGTAGCACCGATGGATGGCGTAGTCTCCAAACTTATCGTAAAGAAGGGAGAGCGTGTGGTCGGTACGGCTACTATGGCAGGTACAGAGATGTTACGGATAGCGGATCTTAATGAAATGGAAGTCCGTGTTGATGTTAATGAGAATGATATCGTTCGCGTCCACGTTGGTGATACTGCGATTATTGATGTAGACGCGTACGCAAGCCAAAAAAAGGAATTCCGCGGCGTAGTGACGTTGATTGCCAACACAGCCAAAGACAAGACGTCTACAGACGCCATTACAGAGTTTGAAGTCCGCATTTTAATCCTCAGTTCTTCTTACCAGGATTTGGTAAAACAAGGGAATAGGTTTCCCTTTCGCCCAGGCATGACGGCGAGCGTAGATATCATAACACAAACGAAGCAGGGAGCACTTTCTGTGGCGTTGGCTGCAGTTACTACGCGTAATCCGGACGATATTAAAACTCCGGAGGAGGAAGGCAGGGATCGACCGCGAAATGATAATCGGAGCCAGGTAAGTGACGGGAAACCCAAAAAGAAAAGTGAGGATAAAACCGTGATCTTCATCAATAACAATGGTGTGGCCAAAATGGTTGAGGTTGAAACAGGGATTAGTGACTACGATAACATTGAAATCTTGTCAGGGGTGAGCGACAGTACGGAGGTGGTTGTGGGGCCATTTTTGGCTGTGTCTAAACGCCTGAATGACGGAGACGGGATCAGGAAGATTAAACCAAAGGAATCGGATAAGAAAGGGAATTAAACTTGCGCAAGGTTCTCCAGTGACAGATTGGTGGATTTTTGCAAATATTCCTTCAAAAGCATGGAAATCACATCTGGCGTGTGGAGCTGAGCAGATTCACCTGAGTATGTCGCCGAAGGATGAAAAAGCTTTCAAACTGAAAGAATAACATTACCGATAGATTTTGTCTACCAGCGCTTCAGATGTTGGTAGACCTTGTGGATTGGTAAACCCATTACGTTAAAGTAGCTTCCAGTAATTTTGTTTATTGCAACCATACCAATCCAGTCCTGCGCGCCATAGGCTCCAGCTTTGTCGTAGGGTTTGTAGGTATCGACATAATATTCAATTTCATCTAGTGTAAGGGTTTGGAATGTAACTTCGGTGGTGTCATCAAAACTTTCTTCCTTTTCTTTGGAAATTATGCAAACGCCTGTCACGACGAGGTGTGTCTTTCCGGATAAGGCTAATAGCATTCTAATCGCTTCAGCACGGTCTTCTGGTTTATTGATAATTTTGTTATCCAGAATAACTACCGTATCAGCGGTGAGAATTATTTCATCCTTCATCGTAAGCCTGAAATGCTCAGCTTTTTTCTCAGCCAGGTATTTGGCTACCTGGTCCACCGGCAAGTCAGTTGGGAATTTCTCGTCTCCATCCGGCTTTTCAGATGTGAAATGAAAACCAGCTTCTTTCATCAGATATTGTCGGCGTGGTGAGCTGGATGCCAATATCAATGGACGATTCATTTGCATGGGGTTTAGGTCATGAGTTTATAAGGAAGAATATGGAGGAATCTTTTGTAGCTGCATATCATTTGTGTGCCAGATTCAACTCTCATTATGCAAAGACTTGATTTACTTGATCACGAAGCTATAAACAAATAATGTGTTTTAGAAGGGTGAAAACAAAGGAAACTCAAACTCTTCATCTTTAATGGACGTAAAAAGCAATCCACCGATTACTTTGGGGTAAAAGTATACTGACTCTTGCGGTAATGTAAAACCACTGTAGATTACTTTTTTCATATCTTCAATAGAAACTTCGTTGGTAATAATGGCCATTTGAGCATTACCTTGTTTGATCTTCTTCATGCAATCTGAAATGCTGCTGTCTAAGTCTATGTGAGTCGATTGTCTTTGGTCTTTCCAGGGGATACCAAGTGCTTTTTCGATAATGAAGTAATGTATTACAGTAGAATCCAGCGTCTTAATATATTCAGGAAAAGGCGACGATAGTTTTCCAAATGCCTCAGGCTTTAATACGATTTCATACGAATTTTCCCTGAAAATAAGTCCGAAGGCCAAATGCTTTCCTGCAATGATTTCATTTAAAGTGTCAGCGCCTTCAACAGGTTTAATGGTAAAATTTGGTTTCAGTTTTTCTATTATTTCTGCTTCATTCCAATTGTTCAGGCGCTTTATTATCCGGTGCGTTGGTAGTATTCTCAAATCAGGTTCTGCTGTATTGGAGAGATACATCAAGTGATAATTGTAGGCCTCGGAACCGCTGTGATTGGGGTTCAGCGCTTTTCTTTTCTGTTTATACATCAGGGAACCTTCATAGCAGTGATGTCCATCTGCCAGTATGATAGACTTGTCTTTTATTGCGGCGATGAATCTTTGTATAATTTGGGCATCGTGAATCATGGCCAGTACATTTCGCACTCCCTGGTAATCGTAGATATCGTAAATTGGGTTTTTGACAGCTTTATCCATGTATCCCTCAAGCTCAAATGTCGGGTCTGTGAAGAGTCCATGCGTGGGGTTTGTGTGAAGTTCAGTTTTTTCAAGCAGTTCCAGCCGGTCAATCGCTAAATTACGGATCGTGTTCTCATCGCGGAGAATTACTTTGTCCTCCCAGTCGTAGGTCTTGATATGGCTGATAAATCCTCTGCGGCAGTATTCCTTTGCTTCGCCTGGCAACTTGAAGTATTGATAATAGATATAGATAGCAGGGAGTCTATCCTGAAGAATCACCTCATTTTTCTTCCACTCGGAAAGAAGGCTTGCTGCCCGATCTGTTGCTTTGGGTTGTTCAGGGACCGAGAGGTGAATGCTGTTGATGGGGTTGCTGTATAGATTTTTTATTTCATTATCTGATACGACATCAAATATTGGAGATGTCAGTGTCTCAATCGCTGCAGCTAATTCCGGATTATATCGCCAGGGCCGTATAGGTAAGATTTCTGCCATGGTAAGGGCAAGCCTTTTCGGTGGGTTACTTTACACTGACCTTTTGTGTTATGATTTTATCGCCTTGAATAATCTTCAAGATGTATAAGCCGGACACAGCGCGCTCAAGATTGACTTTGTGATCAACGCCATCAGTTTCTACCAGGAATGGTACAGATTGACCGGTGATGTTAAAGATTTGGAGGGCATCAAGTTTTCCGCGGATATAAAACTCTCCGGTATTGGGATTGGGAAAAACATTGGTTTCAATTTCTTCATCGGTAATGCCTGTAATAATATCCCCGCTTCCAAATATGGGTCTGATCATGAGACTACCTTCTATGTCGGTATTCTGAAACCAGGCACCATTTGTGTTGACAAAGACTTTATCGCCTGAATTGTTGCTGGCGTCCAATCCTACTTTAAGTGTTGCTCCGACGGGTCCTTTCCACCCGATATAGAACCTGGTCTCTACCAAAAACGGTTCAAGAATTCGTATACGCTGAAACTTGTTCGGGCCTTTCCGCTGTACGGAGAAACTCGGAATAGTGTAGAGAATATCTCCGGGGATTCCATCCGCGTCACGGTATACATAAAAGTCAGCAGTAAGATTGCTACTCAGCCCGTAATCCGGGACGTAGATATCAATGCCCACGAGCGTATCCACCGTTGAAGTCAACATATCAAATTGAACGGCGGCTCTGTTTCCTGCCTGCGTGAGCCCGGCAGCATATTCGGCTACTCCATCATCGTAGGCATAATAGTCTTTCAGCCAATATGATGCATTGATCGTATCATTGCTCCTGAAATCTATTGGTATGTAATTCAGATCATAGTCGTTGGCAAAGTCGCCCGTTTTTGGATCAAAAGTGTCGCCTGTAAAAAGTTTTACTTTTAGATTAATGAAAACTGAATCACTCGCGGGGTTGAATTGGGTCGGATCATCGGCATCTGGTGTGTACTCCAGGGTTACGGTCCTTTTTTCCAGGGGAAAGATAATACCGCTGCCATCATCATTAATGGCGGATGTGTCAGCGCCACCCAGGTTGCTTACAAATGTTTTAGTCACGATGCTATCCATATAATTCAGAAAAGTGCCTTCTGTGAGGTACGTCAAATCGGTGAAGTCATCTAGATTGTTCGATACTTGAAATTTTGGTGATAAAATTGAATTGACTTCAAGGAAGTGTGCGTATGGAATAGATTGGTAACTATCAAACAAACTCGTTAGCGTAGAAGAGATAGCCTGATCCGGAAAATCTGTGTCATTTATATTTCGGTTTTTGTTCAGATAAACATAATCAACGTTCCATGTATCGTAGGGACCGGACAGACGGCCGTAGTTCTTAAATCGGAATTGAAAGGACTCATGGAAGAAACGATCGCCATCCACTTTAATGAGGGTGTCATAGAACTCGGTACGCAAGAATGATGATTTTGGATAGATAGTCATTACTGTTTCCCACACACTTTGATCATTCTTGAACTCTACCTGAAGGTAATCCGTAGGGTCAGGGGCTTCACCATTGCCTTGCCACTGGTAGAAGAAGCTGAGAAAAACGGAATTCCGCTCACCGAGCAACACATCGGGTTGGCCCAATTTGATACCCTGCGACACAAGGCTATCGCGTAGCCCATTCGTTAGTATCTGATCGGAATAAGGCAAGAATGCGGAGTCAAGTCCATCGAAGGTAGCTACATTCATTGAGGGAGGGCTTATCCCCATGCCATTGTTAACCCAAACCGTGTAATTGTTTACCCACAATGAGTCGACAGGATAGTTGGAAAGTAGTGCTGATTTGTCATTCACCGGCGTAGCGGAAAAGTCATCCCAGAATGGAAGACTTCTGGATATAACTTCTTTCGATCGTGCGACGGCGTTTCTGTCACCTTTTAGTGTTTGATTGCCTTGGGATTTGTGGGGAAGTGGATAGGTTTTTAATTGCCCATTTGCAGTTTTGCTAAGCAGCATGGTGCAGGCCACAATAAGCAGCGTGCGCATGATACTGAAAATGGTATTACAATTAGACCGCACGTTTTGCTGGTTAAGTCAGGTATTAATTATCGTTATATGTCATCTTCATCCGGAACAGTGGTGCCGGCTGCGCCTATCCATAGATCAACGACATCGCCCACCTTAATATTTTCGTATGGCTCGGGCTTTTGCTTCAAAATAAATACTTCATTGCCCAGCGTGTCACCCACCACAATAATACTCCCCAGGTTTAGATTTGAACCAAAGATGACAACCTTCGCATCTTCAAGATTGAGCCCAATAAAATCCGGAGCCTCAAAGCTGTTGCTCCCGCCATCCATTACGACCAGGTCAATTACAGAGCCTTTGGGAACAGGCTCGCCGGCCTCAATCGTTCTTCCCTGGTATTTCATCTCCTTTACGACGTTAAAGGGTCCTGCAACAAGTTCAATTCTACCCCTTTTTAACTCATTACTGCGGAGTACAGCATCGGCATTGACGACAGAACCGTCCACGAGGGCTGGTACAGGTACGGTCGGTGGACTGATTCTGTTTATTGAAATAAAAATCTTTCTTCCTTCCTTTACTTTTGATCCCGCCTGCGGATATTGTTTGAGTACGGTAAGCGCGGGATATTCTGATGAATAAGACGAATCATTTACTTCATAACGCAAATTCCGCTTAATGAGGAATTCCTCAAGTTGGGCTATCTGCATGCCTTCAATGCTGGGTACGGTTATGGTTTCACCGTGATTTGTCGTGTTGGGCAAATAGGCGTAGAAGTAGAATAATAACAGGACGAGCAAGGTGGTCGCTGCAAGCAGACTATGCAAAAGGAATCCGCCAAACGTATCGATCTTGAATTTTCTGATGTCAAATTTCATAATACTCCTGGTTGCCGGTGTCCTTGTTTGCGGATTTGCCTTTGATGGCCAAGCATTTTAGTAAGTCGTTCCATATCGTATTTGGTATTGCTAACAATTCGGATGCGTAAATATACAAGGATCAGAATTTTAGTGCAGACTGAAAATCGCGCTCAATTCGTTTACTTCGGTTGTAACGCTCCAGCCCAAGGTTAAGAAGTCGCGTAATCAGGTCGGAAAAACTCACGCCTCGTTCTCCCCACATCATGGGATACATGCTAGAGTTGGTAAAACCGGGAATAGTGTTGATTTCATTGATAAAAATGTTCCCTTTCTTGTCCAGAAAGAGATCAATTCTGGCAAAATCCTGACCATGCAAGGCCTCAAAAGCTTTTTTCGAAACCTTTCGTATTTTTTCCATTGTAGCTTTGGGCAATACCGCGGGTACATTTATTTGAACCGCGTTAGGATCAACATACTTTGCATCAAATGTATAGAACTCATATTTCTTGCTTATAATGATTTCGCCTGGGTGTGATGCTTCAGGTGGATAATTGCCTAGGATGGCACATTCAATTTCGCGTCCTTCAATGAATTCTTCGGCGAGCATTTCGTCATCATATTTAAAGGCCTCCGCCACCGCGAGCTTAAAGTCTTTTGCGTCCTTCACTTTTGTTACACCTACTGAGGAGCCCAGACTGGCAGACTTAATCATAAACGGCAAGCCTAACTTCTTGGCGATGGCATTGAAGCTAATCTTATCTTTTTCATCGAAGCGAAAAGTAAGAAAATCGGTAACGGGCAGTCCTGCCGCACGCAGTAAATGCTTTGCCATGATCTTGTTCATCGCGAGGGACGAGCCTAATACTGACGTCCCGACCATGGGTAAGTCGAGGGTTTTGATCAAGCCCTGTATACTACCATCCTCTCCATCAGTTCCATGCAACACAGGGAAGACGATGTCTGCCATGAATCGAGTACCGCTTTCCAGTTTTATGAATGCCGGTTTGTCAGAATTTAATATTATGCCAAGCGGTTCGCCCTTTTCGATTTCCCTGTGAACACTGGATGTAAGAAACCATTGACCGCTTTTGCTGATGCCAATGGGTAGGGCTTCATATAAATCTTTATTGAGGTGCTCAACTATGTTTCGACCAGAATTAACGGAGACTGCATGCTCCACGGATCGACCTCCGTACAAGATCGCTACTTTCTTTTTTCTTGTCATTAAATGAATCGTTTCTGGCGCAAGATAATGAAAACACGTATGGTTTTACCTTAGTTTTGTACTACAGGCCAGTTCTCATCTTAATACAATTAATTTTTTTGAAAATACCTTGCCGGCCGTGATAATCCTGACGATGTATACGCCAGAAGCAGCACTGGTTAATTCAAATGGAAATGTTTGGTTCAAAATATCGTCAAGTTTTTCGCTCACAACAACTTTGCCCATCGAATCCATGACGTCAACGGTAACCGTGCCTTTTTCGGGAAGGTTAAAGGTAATGGATGCCGCGCCACCATCAACCGGGTTTGGATAAACAGAAAAGATTTCGGTAAGCTTTATTGGCGAATCGGACACAAAGAATTCAATATTGTCCAAATAGATGTTATTGCCATTGTCGTTCGTGAAGACAAAGGCGATGCGGACGTCGGGCTTTCCAACAAGTGATGATAGTATCAGGGAATTATTTGTCCAGTCTTCCTCGCTCGACGGCTTCCAACTGGTGCCTGATAATCTGCCATTTCCCAGGCTGGCTCCGGAAATCGAGGCGATTGTATCAGTGAACGTGTTGCCGCAATCTGTTGACGCAAGAATCCGTAAAATGTCAGTTGTGCCATCGCGGTAAGCATAAGATAAATCATAGGAGAGGCTTGCACCATCAACACCGGAAAAGTCCAATACCGGGCTAACCAGCCAGGCTTCATCACCTCGCACCGAGTTTGAGAACCCATTAAAGTAAAGTGCATTGCTGGAATTAATCGTTATCTTTTCCCACAACATACCACTCGCTGGATTGATGATGGACCAATTTTCTTCGAACGGGCCCTCAAAGTTTTGCTGAATGGGTATCTGATCCTGTGCCTTGTTTACACTACTTATGAATTCAGCTAAGTTATCTTCAGGGGTAAAGTCTTCGACCCCGTTTGGGGCAGTAAGCTCAAACGAAATTGTATTCAGTCCATCCTGCAAGGCAATGGGTGCCAGTTCAATTTCGATTTCTGTATCGCCAACTAATGCCAAGTCAGTCAGGGTTTGGCTGGAAGCCTGTCCGTTAACTGTGGAGATAACCGTCAATGAAGTCAGGAGGGTTCCGGCATTTCGAATGCGCAATAGCGGTGAAGTTTGATTTAAGCATGTGACAGGTGCAGGTGCAATTACCTTCGACAATACCACGTCATGGATTGGTTCTGTTGTCATCGAAATATTGTCAAGGTAGAGATTGTTGCCCCAATCATTCAGCCCCACAAAAGCCAATTGCAGATTATTCTGTCCAATGTATGTGCTCAAATCGATGGACTCTTTCCGCCATTGGTCTGGGCCGTTGGGTGTAAAGTTGCCGTTGCTGGAGGGGGCCGTAGCCAGTGCCTGGCCTGATTTATCATAGACCGTCGTGCCTTGTGTGATGTCGGCATTGCAGTTACTCAACAGGATCACTTTCAATCCGTCATTGCTTGATTGATACCTGGAATACGCAACGTCGAATCTCAGCAGGGCGGCAGGTGCTGATGTTAGATCGAAAACCGGCGTTATCAGCAGGTCAATTTCACCCTGGTGATTTTCATAGTTATAGAATTCCATTCTCATGGCTTTGTTTGTACCATTAACAGGCGTCACCGCCAGTTCCCACGTTAAGCTTTCATCTGGGTTGAGAATAGACCATGACGTAGGGAGGCTGTTGAAGTTTTCCAAAAAGGGGATGGCGATGGTTTGCGGCACCAGCAAGTTTTGATCAGCGATATTGTTAAAAGGATTTCCATCAGGTGTAGCGTTGGTCAGGATAATTTCAAATGAAACATTGTGAATTCCGCTAGAAAATGAAAGCGAAGAAAAGTTTACTTCAACTGTGCCCAACAGCGGAATGGTTGGACTAAAATTAAAATCTTTGGTTTCTGTAATCACACCATCTTTTTTCAGCCTGATACGGGCCGAAGACACAATGTTGCTGCCATAATTTCTAATTTCGATCGAAGGAATAAAGGGTGTCGAACATTCTCCGGACTGGGGTGATAGGATATCCTTAATCCCAAGGTCATTGGCGACCGGCATTGGATCAGACAAGCCATGCGAGTTAGGCAGACTTGCTCGCCTTGGACTATTTTCGATTACCGTAATCATTCTGTCAACCTGGCCTTGCGTAATCAGATTCATGCACGTATCATCCGTATAATCCAGGTAATTTTGGAACATTGAATTGACGCTGCAGGTAACGTTTGGATGTGATGGACAACCGTTGGTTTTATTTGCCTGGTTGGGCGTGTCATCAACATAGTCGGTTCCGGTGCAACTGCCGTTGTCATCACCCCAAATGTGCCTCAAGCCAAAGAAGTGGCCGATCTCATGCGTTGCTGTGCGTCCTTTGTTATATTTCGGCTGAAGGTTAAATGCGCCATCATCAATCGATCCGAAAGCATTGTAGCTAATAACAACACCATCCGTCAATCTATTGGTACTGGAATTCTCGAGTCCTGGCATGCCAGACACTGGAAATTGAGAATATCCCAAAACGTCAGTCAGATTACAGACCCAGATATTCAGATAATCTTCTGCGGGCCAATAGCTAAGCGATTTCAGTTCATAGTTGTCGTTCATTGTCCATGATGTTTTCGGCCCCTGCAGCCTTACAATTCCATTCGTTTCGAGGCCTTCCGGGCTTTGTTTGGCCAGGACAAATTCGATATCAAAAGCGCCGGCAACCGGAAGAAACTCCAAAGGTGTATTGTTGGCGTCTGTATTCAGTCGTTTGTAATCTTTGTTTAAGACGGAGAGTTGGGACAGGATTTGTGCATCTGAAATATTCTTTCCAGTACCTGCAGCCTCACCATTGTGTATGACGTGTACGACCACCGGCACCTGATAGGTTAATGCCGTTCGCAGGGCGCCGAATTGCCTTGCCCCATCCTGTTTTTGCCGAATCCATTTTTCAAATTGATCTTTCTCTTCGAATAGCGTACCCTGGGCTCTGAGCTTTTCAGTATACTCTACTGTACCACAACGAATTTGAGAAAATCCCAAATTAACGCTGATAACAAAGAATATGGTAAGAAAGGTATTTGCAGAAAGGAGTTTCAGAAGACGCACAATTATCCAAGGTTGAATCACACAGTTTATAAACCAAATATAGCAAGAGTAACCGATTCCGAAGATGTTTGACCACTATTGCGTATTATTAAAATAATCGCCAACACGATTATTAACTTTGAAATATTACGCAAGCTCGAAAGGTCTTCCCTTGCCGATTACTTCAAGTCAATCAACTCATGTTGGACTCCTGTGGAGGAAATGGAAGGATTTTCTATTGAGGATTGCAGAAAGCAGAAGGTAAGTGTCTTCAACAGGCAACTAGTGCCGTTGCTGGAGTGACAGCTGGATGCAGAAAAATTGATAATTATTGATTGAAAGGGATAAGGTTAATAACCTCAATTGATTTCACTTCCGGAACGTCCCGTTTAATAGCTGCTTCTACGCCGGCTTTAAACGTCATTGTGGACATGTTACAATTTCCGCAAGCGCCCACGAATTCGAGTTTTACTTCATTATCCTCGCTGATATGACTAACGCGTACATCTCCGCCATCTGCCTTTAGATATGGTCGTATGGCGTCAAGTGACGCTTCAATTTTCTTGGATAACGCTTCCATGGCAGTTGTGCTGTTCATTAGGCTTTTAGTTCTACCCGTTGTGTTTGTGCAAAGTTAGCATTTCTGATGGCAATTTGTCGGGCAAGTGCCTCAGCAAGGTCCTTGAATGAATTTGCAGTGATTCCCTCTTTCATCACCGCTGGCAGGCCGCTATCACCACTTTCACGGATACCCTGAACCAATGGTACCTGACCCAAAAGCGGAACATTATGCTTATCTGATAAGTTCTGCCCGCCGCCCTGTCCGAATATATAATACTTGTTATCAGGAAGTTCTTCCGGCGTGAAGTATGCCATATTTTCTATAACACCAAGGATGGGGACGTTGATTTGGGGCTGTTTGAACATCGCCATAGCTTTCTGGGCGTCAGCAAGGGCCACTTTTTGCGGGGTTGTGACAATAACTGCCCCTGTAACAGGAACGGTTTGGACCATGGTCAGGTGTATGTCGCTGGTACCTGGAGGAAGATCAATTAGTAGATAATCAAGGTCACCCCATGCAGCGTCACTGAAAAATTGTTTCAGTGCGGAACTGGCCATTGGTCCGCGCCATACCACAGCGCTGTCAGGGGGGGTAAGAAACCCAATAGAGATGAGCTTAACACCATATTGTTCAACGGGAATAATGATATTCTTGCCATCAACCTGCTTGACGGCTGGTTGCTCAAACTCACAGTTAAACATAGTGGGTATTGAGGGGCCATAAATGTCGGCGTCGATTAGGCCTACCTTTGCACCAGCTTGTGCTAGTGCTACTGCCAGATTCGTTGTTACCGTAGATTTCCCTACGCCACCTTTACCAGAAGCAATGGCGATAATATTTTTTACACCTGGGAGGAGCGGCGCATTCTCGCGAAGTGTTGTGACTGAAGAAGTTATTTTCACATCGATTTCCACCGAGGGTCCAACTACCTTTTCTACTGCATTTTCGCAATCCTGCCGTATTTTTTCCTTCAGGGGGCAAGCAGGGGTGGTAAGCACTACCGTAAAACTCACTACTTTTGGGCTTACCGTCACATCTTTTATCATGTTGAGGCTGACCAGATCGCGCTTGAAGTCGGGGTCTTCAACTGTGGAGAGCGCTTTTAGTATATCTGATTGCGTAAAACTCATTGTTTGCTTCGATTTAAAGATTTGCCGCAATTTAGTCTTAATGTATTAATGGTTAAAAGGTATTCAATAATCGTTTTATTATCTGAACCAGTATCTTTGAGACAGAATTTGATTATTTGGACCGCCCCCCAGGAAGCTACGAAGTGATTACCAGAGAAACCATAGATGAAGTAAAGAGTCGAATCGACATCGTTGATGTAATTGGTGATTTTGTGACCTTGAAGCGGTCAGGTCAGAATTATAAAGCGCTCAGTCCTTTTACCAATGAAAAGACCGCTTCTTTTTATGTCGTACCCTCGAAAGGCATTTTTAAGGATTTCAGCAGCGGAAAGGGTGGTGATGGGATTACTTTTGTAATGGAGCATGAAGGAATGAGTTATGTGGAAGTCATTCGTTACATGGCCAAGAAGTATGGTGTAGAGGTTAAGGAAGAAGCGATCTCTGAAGACCAGCACGTGCAAGAGAGCGACCGCGATAGCTTGTACATTGTAATGAACTATGCTAAGGAGCATTACAAGGATTTGCTCAATAATTCCGAAGAAGGCAAGAGCATAGGCTTAAGTTATTTCAGAGAGCGTGGGTTCAATGATCGCACCATTGAAAAGTTTGAGCTTGGCTACAGTTTGAACGAGTGGGATAGCTTCTGTAAGAAGGCTTTGCGCGCAGGTTACAGCGATGAAATGTTGGAAAAAGCCGGACTGATTATCAAGAAGGACCCGGGAAAGATGTATGACCGGTTTCGCGGAAGAGTAATTTTTCCAGTCCACAACCTGGCGGGAAAAGTAATTGCGTTCGGGGCTCGTATCCTGACAAAAGAAAAGGATCAGCCCAAATACATTAACTCACCGGAAACCGAAATTTACCGTAAGGGCCATGTGCTCTACGGAATGTTCCAGGCCAAGAATGCGATTCGCAGGGAAGATTTTTGTTACCTCGTGGAAGGATACACCGATGTGATTTCTCTGCACTTGGCTGACGTGGATAATGTAGTATCCTCCTCGGGCACGGCGTTGACAGACGAGCAAATAAAACTTCTTCGGAGGTTTACGGAGAATATTACGGTACTCTTTGATGGTGATGCCGCTGGCATAAAAGCAGCGTTGCGTGGTATAGACCTGGTGCTGAAGGGCGGATTGAATGTGCGGATTGTACTGCTACCGGATGCCGAAGATCCTGATAGTTTTTCCCGGAAAAGGGGTAGCGCGGAGTTCAGGCAATATCTCAAGGACCACACGCAGGATTTCATTTCATTCAAGATCGACCTTTACGCCAAAGATGCTTCACATGATCCCATCAAGAAAGCGGAAGCTATCCGCGATATTGTGACGAGCATTTCCTTGATACCGGATCCTATAAAACGCTCCGTTTATATCCAAGAAACAGGACAGTTGCTTAAAATGCCTGAGTCGGTTCTCGTCACAGAGCTGAACAAGATAGTAATCAGCGAACGAAGGAAGAAAGAACAAGACCGATCGCGCGAGGAAAGCAGGGCACCTTCTGTTACTATAGAAGATATTGAACCGGTTACTAAAACTGACATGGCAAGTATCGTTCAGCGACAGGAGCGGGAGTCAATGCGGCTGTTGCTAAACTATGCCGAAAGTCACTATGATGATCAGCGACTAGTAGATTTTATGTTAACCGAGCTGGATGATGTAGAGTTTACCAATCCGGTTTACAGGGAGATTCATCAACGATTCAGAGAAGGTGCACAGGTAGGGACAGTAGTTGATACATTCTATTTTATGGAACATGGCTCGGATGCCGTAAAGCAGGAAGTTGCGGATTTAACAACATCGCGCTACGAAGCCAGTAAGCATTGGAGTGAAAAATACCACATCCACTTTCCAAACGAAAAGGATTTGCTTCATGATCTAGCCTATACGAATGTACTTCGGCTAAAGTTCAGGTTAATTCAGAAGCTTACAGAGGACAATCTGCAGCAAATGAAACAAGCAGCAAACGAGGATGATCTTGAGAAATACTTCACGATACATGAACAACTAAAAGGAGCAGAAAAGGATCTTGCATCATTACTTGGGATCGTGGTTCCTAAATAAATCTCAGAAATGCGCAGGGAGCAATTTGTTGCGCAAAGACAAATGTTTTACTTAATTAAGGATAGGTTTCTGGTTTCCGGAACGTCCCAATTGTTTTTTTTGTTAGAAGTCAACACAGGAAAGAAAGAAGGAATAATTTATAAAGAGGAGTAAGATATGCGTGATATTAAATTGAATACCACTGAGGAAGGCATAGAAGCTATTAAGAATGGTAAGGTAATTATTGTGGTCGACGATGAAGATCGTGAGAATGAAGGTGATTTTGTATGCGCTGCTGATTGTATCACGCCGGAAATTGTAAACTTCATGGCCACACACGGCCGTGGCCTCATCTGTGCGCCACTTATTGAAGATCGATGTGAAGAACTTGCACTTGAGATGATGGTTGGCAAAAATACGGCGGCCTTCGAAACACCGTTTACAGTTTCCGTTGATTTGATTGGTCACGGTTGTACAACAGGAATTTCCGCACATGATCGTTTTAAGACGATCCGGGCGCTGATTGACCCGGAAACAAGAACAGAGGATCTGGGTAAGCCCGGGCATATATTTCCACTCAAGGCAAAACGCGGTGGTGTGTTGCGACGGACAGGGCATACGGAAGCGGCCATAGACTTTGCACGTTTAGCCGGTTTTAAGCCTGCAGGTGTTTTGGTTGAAATTATGAATGAAGACGGTTCAATGGCAAGGGTACCGGACCTGGTTAAAGTGGCAGAACGATTTTCGCTGAAATTGGTTTCTATAAAGGATTTGATTGAGTATCGGATAAAGCAGGAATCTCTCATCAAGCGGGAGGTAGAAGTAGACATGCCGACCAACTATGGTCATTTTAAACTGGTGGCATTTGATCAAACTAATACCAGCGAAGTACATTTGGCGTTAGTAAAGGGGACATGGGAAAAAGATGAGCCAGTACTTGTCCGCGTGCACTCTTCTTGTGTTACGGGGGATATTTTTGGCTCCTGCCGATGTGATTGTGGTTCCCAATTGCATAACGCTATGGATATGGTGAATCGCGAAGGCAAGGGCGTAGTGCTGTACATGAAGCAGGAGGGGAGGGGCATCGGATTGTTGAACAAACTTAAAGCCTATAAATTACAGGAGGAGGGACTTGATACAGTGGAAGCAAATCTTCAACTTGGTTTTGATATGGATGAACGTGATTATGGTATTGGCGCGCAAATAATTCGTAACTTAGGAATAACGAAAATCAAACTAATTACCAACAATCCCAAGAAGCGCGTGGGCTTGATGGGGTATGGATTGGAAATTGTCGATAATGTTCCCATTGAGATAGCACCCAACCCTTACAATGAGAAGTATTTAATGACAAAGCGGGATAAGCTTGGTCATACTATATTAAAGAAAAAATGAAATTGCAATCGGTTTATTTATTGGGGCTTCGAGGTGTAATTCGATTTTACAATCAAAAATTTGTGATATTGGCGTTGGTAATGCTGGCGTTGTCCTGGAAGGCCAATGCACAAAATTGGCCTTCTGAAGTTTGGCATGAGGGAAGGATAGTTTTGACTGATGGAGATACTTTGCGGGGGCTTGTCAAATATGATCTTCAGCAGGATCTTATCCAATATAATCAGCCTGATAAGAGAACAGATGCTTTTAGTGCACGTAAAATATTGTTTTTTGAAATATTTGATAACTCGGTACGAAAGTATCGTCAGTTTTTTGCTTTGCCATACACTACACCTACGGGATACCGGGCTCCCGTTTTTTTTGAATTGCTCGCGGAAGGAAAATTGACTTTGTTATCGCGCGAATCAATTGAATTCAGGACCTATAATTCACCATACTACATAGGCTCATACTCACGTCAGGTATTGGTTAACACGTTTTTTTTTCTTGATGAAAAGGGTGTCATCAGTGAGTTCACCGGAAACAAAAATGACTTGCTGGACTTGATGGGAAAGAAAGCAAAAGAAGTTGAAAAATACATCAAATCAAATAAGCTCCGATACGATGACAAATATGATTTTGCCGCGATTGTCTCTTTTTACAACTCCATCTAAAACATATTTTCCCGGCACTTGGCCCAAGTGTTAGTCTTTGATCGTACGCCTTCACAAAATTAGCGCTAACAATGAAACCATTGATACTTGTTTCAAATGATGATGGCATCACCTCCAAGGGAATTCTTACATTAATTAATGTGATGAAAACATTGGGGGATGTACTTGTTGTTGCACCTGACGGACCACAATCTGGCATGGGACATGCCATCACAGTGGGTGAAACCCTGCGTTTGGAGGAAAACTTTATTTTTGAAGGAGTGAGAGCGTTCGAATGTTCCGGAACGCCGGCAGATTGCGTTAAGATAGCACGTCACTTTGTATTGAAGGATGGACGTCAGCCCGATGTCGTAGTAAGCGGTGTTAATCACGGAAGCAATACTTCTATCAGTGTATTATATTCCGGAACCATGTCTGCTGCCATAGAGGCCGCGATAGAAGGGACGCCTGCCATCGGTTTTTCATTGGCCGACTTTGGGCACGATGCGGACTTTTCGCACACGGAAGAGTACATTCGAAAAATTACCAAGCAGGTTCTGGAGAAAGGATTGCCTAAAGGTGTGGCGCTAAATGTAAATTTTCCGCCAAAGAGAAATGAAAATATAAAAGGTATCCGCATTTGTCGTCAAGCCAACGCAAAATGGGTGGAGGATTTTGATGAGCGTGTCGACCCCAATGGTCGTCGCTATTTCTGGATGGTTGGTAACTTCGTGAACTTCGACAAAGGAGAAGACAATGATGAGTGGGCTATTGCCAATAATTATGTTTCCGTTGTTCCCTGCGAGTTTGATCTCACGGCACATCCCGCGATTTCAGTTTTGAATGAGGACTGGGAAATTCTAGAGTAGGTTCTTTCTATCAAACGTCCGGACCACGATTTCTCATCGGGCTAATGCACCAAATTAATCCAACCTTTTATTGTCTTGTTTAATTCAGTGGAGGAAAGGACGTAATAATATATTCCATCTGGAAGTTCATTACCATTCCATTGGTTTTTATAATGATCAGAAAAATACACTTGCTCCCCCCATTTGTTAATAACATTTAATGACCAGGAGCGGTTTTCAATATTTTCAAACACAAAGTATTCATTGTACTGGTCATTATTCGGTGTAATGATGTTAGGAACATATCCGGGGCAATCAATAAAAGATACTTCAATACTATCTTGTATGCTGCAATGTTCTGAAGGGATCGATACTGCATATGTACCTGGAATGGAAATGATTTTGGTTTCATCCGATGAACCGTCTGACCAAAGAAATTCATTCACCGGATGCGTGGGCGTAAGTCGCAATTCCTCTCCAGTACATAAGGTGGTGTCTGCTCCTAACTCAATATCCGGAACATAGCTTACCTGAAATGTATGCTTGTACTGACATTCGGCAAAGGAAATTTCCACTGAATAATTTGTATCTTCCTTCGTTATGGCGTTAATGGTTGGCCCCTGGGCTCCTCCGTCCCACTGGTAATTGCTGGCACCTTCCACGAAAGCATTTAGTTGTACGAAATCCTCTCCTGCGCATAGGGTTGCAGTGGTTGCCAAAGCAGAAACATCGTATGGTAATTCCTCTACCAGGACATCATCTATAAAATAGTAGGCAGCTGCATCGTCAAGGCCGTTGGTAATCCGCACTAACTTTGTTGAATCAATACTATTGAAGTTACCGATCAACACGTATTGGGAAGCGCTGGTGGCCAAAAAACATCCATGCACCTTTTGCCATGCCATGCCAATGGGTTCGTTTTCTTTTATGGCGGCCTTCAACAGGATGTGGTCGGGCGCATTTCGGTTGACGGGGTGAAGTATCAAGGAATCTGTAAAGGCGGCACCTATGTTATTGGCAGCCAAAATATCACTCTGAACAATACTTTTTACGCGGTTATGTGCATAAAACTCAGCATAGTAAAGCGTACCCTGTTTAAGTTTGGATGTCAGCTTTGCTTCAACGTACTCTTTGTATTGGATTTTAGCCCCATCTTGAACAACAGCGGTGATCAATCCTATCATACCGTTGCCTGTTCTGGGTGAAACCGTAGTCTGCATTGGATTCAGGAAGCAATCCGGATCGGAAAGACTGTTCCAGTAATCCGTTGTGGCTGGTATCGGCTGTAGCCAACTTCGAAGGAGGTCTTGGATTAGGAACTCGTTGACACTGCAAGGCAATCGATTATAGTCCTCAAAACTTGCATCCGGCACCAGATTTTGTCCTATTAGCATGGTATTGCCTAAAAAAAGAAAAAGGAAAAGGGCACAAGCTTTCATAACACAACCACTAATCTAGGAAAGCGCGCGTAGACAGCCTAATGAAAACAGGTTGACCAATGGTTTGCTCAATTCTGGCCAGGTCAGCTCGTTATCCATCGCATGTCGGTTCTGAATAAAATTTTGTTCGTAATCTGGTGAATACCAATCTAAGTCAGTAAATTTTCCGCTTCGAAAGCGCTTAAAAGACGCGTTTCAGGTTCAAAACCCAATCCTGCACATGGATTTTTACACGCGATCTAAAATAACTCACGAATGAAAAGACTACTGATTATAATAGTGACTGTACTTCCCCTCATGAGTGGCACAATTGCCCCAAAGCAAATACTAATTTACACGCATAATGGGGAAGGTTATAATGAGAAAGGTTACGTTCATGAGAATATCGCAGCGAGTGTAGAAGCACTTAAAAAGCTGTGTTCAGATAACAGATATGCAGTACAAGCTACGGATGACCCGTCTATCTTTACGCCCGAAAAATTGAGAAAAGTCAGTTGTATCATCTTTGCCAATTCGAACAACCAGGCATTTGATACTGAAGGACAAAAACAGGCCTTTGTAGCATATACGCATAATGGGGGAGGATTTGTAGGAATACATTCCGCCTCCGGATCAGAAAGACAATGGCCCTGGTTTTGGGCCATGTTGGGTGGAAAGTTTGTTAGACATCCTAAACTTCAGGAGTTTACCATAAAAGTAGTAGACAAAAACCATCCTGCCACAGATTTCTTAGGGGATAGTTGGGCATGGGAGGATGAATGTTATTATACGGATCAGCTGAATCCTGACATCCACGTGCTGCTTGCAGCAGACCTCACCACTATTGCCGACGACAAGAAAGTTCAGTATCCCGGCACAACATTCGGTAATTTTTTTCCACTATCCTGGTGCCATGAGTTTGAAGGTGGAAGACAGTTCTATACCGCGCTTGGTCATAAAGCAGAATATTATAAAGACGAAAAGTTTCTAAAACATTTGCTTGGAGGAATTAGATGGTCGATGATGGAAAACTAAAGTTGTTGTTGATAGGTTGCCGCCAGCCTCAGAAGTTAAAGGGCACTTCAGCTACCGTCTTGTCCCAGCCCAGTTTCATCACACCTTGTTTCTCTCCTTTATCTGCAAATTGAATGGTAAAGCTTTCCAGTGATTTGTTCATTTGAGAAACTATGGCGGGGACCCTTATCACATCATGTTGTGCATTATATTTATAGGCACCCCAATAATCCAGGTCGCTGTTTAGTATAATGGTCCATTCTTTTTCCTCAGGGATTACAAAGAGCGAGTAAGTGCCTGCTTCTACTTTCTTGCCATTCAAATTGACATCCTGATAGAATTTTATTTCTGAAGCCTCATTTGCTCCGCATCTCCAGACTTCACCATATGGTACAAGTTTTCCGAAAATCACTCTTTCTTTTTTTAGCGGCCTGCTATAGGTCACCCGGATTACAGCCTTGTCGCCTTCTTTTCTATCGTGCGCAAAATTATCAGGGAAATAGGCCATGTCCATTGGGCTCGCGTCAGGTTTGCGGAAATCCTGGGCCTGGATTACGAAAACAAAAACGAGAATAAAGGCAATCGTTGGCAGAATTTTGTTCATGGCCGGCGTTACGTTAATTGTCATAGGGGCTACTGGCAAGCATTGACGGATAAAGTTAAATAAATTCTTTTGAATGGGGTACTTGGAATGCACAGCAGATGCATCATATGTCGTATCGCTGTCCAATTATTAACCTAGACCGGGTCCACATCAAGGATTATTCTTGCATTTCGATAAGCCTTGTCTTTCTGCAACACCTGAACATGATGAACAAGCTTGTTTTTCAGATTCCCAAGTTCTCTGCTGTTCCGTGGAATCTTTACGAGCAGGCTCATGAGGAATTGGTTTCTGATTTTAGAAATCATGGGTTCACCTGGGCCAAGTATCCTGGCTCCATCCATGGTGTTTCGAAGCGCACTGAACAATGCGGCCGCAGCATTTCTGCAGATTTGCTTGTCGGTATGCTTCACGGTGATTTCAATGAGTCTTGAAAATGGTGGATAGCTGTGTTCGTATCGATCGGCAAGCTGGCTCGTATAGAATTCTTCAAAGTTGTGCTGTAGGATCGTCATCAACAGTGGATGATCCGGATTTGATGTTTGAATCACAACCGTACCGGGTTTGTCCCTTCGGCCGGCACGGCCGCTAACCTGGGTGATCAACTGGTACGCTCTTTCATAGGAACGAAAATCAGGGAAGTGTATCATTCGGTCTGCATTGAAGACGCCCACCAGGCTTACGTGATCAAAGTCAAGTCCCTTTGTAACCATCTGTGTTCCAACAAGAATATTGGTTTCTCCCTTTTCAAATTTTTCAAGGATAGTCTCATACCCTGTTTTCGAACGTGTTGTATCCAGATCCATGCGTTGCACGTTTGCATCTGGAAAATGAAGTATTAATTCTTCTTCCAGCTTTTCTGTGCCATACCCTACTGTTTTTAATCGCGTTGATGAGCAGGATGGACATTGTTCGGGCAGGGACTCCTTATATCCGCAATAATGGCATACCAGTGCGTGCCGGAATTGATGGTAGGTGAGGCTGACAGCGCAGTTAACGCACTTGGGCACCCAGCCGCAATCCTCACAATTCACCATAGGCGAATAGCCTCTTCTATTCTGGAAGATTATTACCTGCTCATTTTTGGAAAGTGCCTCCCCGATATCTTTCAAAAGCACGCTTGAAAATTCACCCTTAATTGTTTTTTGTTTGCGCTCTCGCCGCATGTCTGCAAGAACCAATTTCGGTAGTTGGGCTTCTCCAAAGCGCTTGTCAAGTTTAACCAGCCCATATTTGTCACGTTGGGTTTGGTAGTATGTCTCCACGGAGGGTGTTGCGGATCCAAGCAAAACCTTTGCATGGTGCAGTTGAGCTATCATCAAAGCAACATCCCTTGCGTGGTAACGTGGTGCAGGATCTTGCTGTTTATAAGAGGCATCATGCTCTTCGTCTACGATTATCAATCCAAGGTTATCAAAAGGTAAAAAGATGGAAGAGCGTACGCCCACTACAAATTTGAATCTTCCATGGAGGATTCCATTCCACACTTCAACACGTTCGTTGTCTGAAAACCTGGAGTGATAAACACCCATAGTGTTACCGAAAATCTTTTTGAGGCGCTGAACAATCTGTGTTGTAAGCGCAATTTCAGGAAGAAGATAGAGAACCTGCGAACCGCCCTCCATTGCCTGCTTAATCAGGTTGATGTAAATTTCTGTTTTACCACTCCCTGTTATTCCGTGTAGCAGGGTGCAATTGTGATTTTGGAAACTGGTTATGATTTCATATTGTGTATGCTGTTGTTCAACGCTGAGTTGGATTATCGGTTGCTCAAAGGACTTTTCTTCAGCAAACCGCGAAACAATAACCTCAAACTCCTCCAGGACGCCGTTTTTGATGAGCGTATGCAAAGATGATTCTGATAGGTTTTCGTCGAGCAGCACACGCTTGGAGATTCCTGATTTATTGTCTTCCGGATTACTCAGTACAGGTACCTCCTGCAGGTATTTCAGTACAATGGCTTCTTGTTTTGGTTTCGAGGACAATGTATCAAACAGGGCTTGCAGAGCATCACCTTTGTTAAAATCTTCTGTCAGCCTTATTTTCTTTTCGGTCTTGGGCTTGAATTTTTCTTTTACCGCTTCATAGAGTATAATCGCTTCTTTGCCTACCAGCGATTTCAGCATACTGTAGATATGTTTTACGCCCAGCAGTTTAACAATATCGGAATAGGAGAGTGATTCCTGCGCTAAACGCCTAAGGAGCATGAATTCTTTTTCTGAAAAATCCTGTTCACTTTCCGCAAGGTTAAAAGCCGGATGTAGTTGTACCATTGATTCGCTCGAAAGCTTGAGGCCTCCCGGTAATGCTGCATTCAACACTTCACCGATGGTGCAGAGATAGTAGTCTGCTATCCACCGGAAAAGTTTAAATTGTTGATCTGTAATAGATGGAAAATCTTCCAGCAATTCAAGGATATATTTTGCTTCATAGTCCTTTGGTGGCTGGTCATGAATGACTGTTATTATTCCGGTCAGAACTTTGCGGTCGCCAAATTGAACAATGGCGCGTTGACCTACTAATATTTTATCTGCAAGATTGTTGGGGACGCGATAGGTAAACAATTTGGGAATGGGTACGGGGAGGAGCAGCTCCACAAAGAGCGTACGACGGCCATCGGATTCATAGGTTAACGGTTCAGTAGACATGTGCAACGATTTTCACTTTAACGAGTACTATGGCAAAACTAAGCCTTTTTTTGGAGCACTTTGGCACATACATTTTATCGCTAAAAGGAAAGCATTTCTATAAAGTATTTTTCTTTTCAGGGCCAAGTCCGCAGGTATAATCAGTGTTTTAGTTTGCCTAACGCTTCATGAATCAGTTTCAAATCCTGTAAGGCTGCATCTTCTCCGATCCGGATAGAATTGATGGCATAGTCTTGTGATCCGGCAAAAACGCAGATCACATTACTCTGGACGACCATTGCGAATTTTGATTCCGGCAAGGACTGAACCATTTTATTCAGTGTTTGCATCCCGGAGTGGGTAATGCCGATATCGATGTAATGTACTTTGCTTTTTGGATCGTACAGGATGTCTGTAACATAATCGATTGCTTCGATATCGATGATGGGTTTATTCGCTACGCATACCTTTGACTTTCCTGTAATCATTCTTAACTCCTTTGCGCAGTGTGTTTTTTTTGCTGGGCTGCTGATAATGTAAAAACCATCGCCAGACTCCTGGAAGTGTGAGGTGGTCAGCAATAATATGGTAGCTAGGAATATCAATTTGATATTGTTAGTAAACTTCAATTGAAGAAATCAACGGACACGCTTTAGCCGAAGTAATGTTAATTCGGAGTTTATCTGTTTCGATAGTATCTAATGGCAAAATTCGCTTATAGCCAATTGTGGTCCCATTCGCCAGTAGTTTCCACGTATTTCCAATATTAGCCTCCACCGTGAACGATTTTACGCGCTGCCCGAGTTTAATGTATTCCTGTAGCAATACATATTTTACAGGGTGTGGTTTATCCAATTGGATTTCAATAGAACCGCTAGTG
>JAOUDZ010000077.1 GCA_029858965.1 Cyclobacteriaceae bacterium | reverse complement strand
ACAGGCCCATGTTTCCCTTCGTCAAAGAAATTAAGGATCGTGAGCTGGTGCCAGGTTAACACCCGCATCGGATCATAAACGATATCCATTTGCACAACAAGGATAATTACATATTTAATTACATATTTAAATAGGTATATGCGCGTTGGGGCGCGATGGCGAAGTCTATCCCACCTGCGATTGACGGCATGCAATGTGATTGGCGAGCTTCTGCTTTGCCGCTATGACCTCTTCATCGCGCAAGACATGATCACACACATGACAACCAACCTTTCCGCCAGCGAATTGGAGAGTATGTACGGCAATAGAATCCGATCAAGGTTTAGGAGATGTT
This sequence comes from Cyclobacteriaceae bacterium, assembly GCA_029858965.1. Classification (GTDB taxonomy): domain Bacteria; phylum Bacteroidota; class Bacteroidia; order Cytophagales; family Cyclobacteriaceae; genus Chryseolinea. Next base: position 20,009 of record JAOUDZ010000077.1, on the reverse strand, counting down.
TAATTTACCTGCGTTCGAGAAAGTTTCGGAAGACAAAAGAACATGACTGATGGTACGTCGAGACGATGGTTAGCTGGCACACGGTATCAGAAAACGCACGTGGCCCCACTGCTTGATATGATTTTTATAATTTATCGACAATCGGAATATCTGCGTCAGCTAAATCATAAGATAGAATGGCGGCTTTGTTGACCCAGTGCACTTCATCGTGATCTGATGAGGATAGGTCTAGAATTGAACATGGAACCTTGTAAGCATGAAGTTGGATTATGAAATCCCGATACTCATGGGCGTTGCTTCCGATGTATTCGCCTATTTCAAACGCTACTCCAAATTCCTCAATTAGCTCTCGTTTCAAAGCACGCTTGTGGGTTTCACCCTTTTCTACCTTTCCACCTGGAAATTCCCACTTACCGCCAAGGCTCTTGTTCTGATTTCTCTTGGCAAGCAGAATTTTATCATTGTTATACAAAACGCCAGCGACGACTATGATTTCCTTCATCCTATCTTGGCTTCAATTTGAATTGATGCGGTTCAATTTGGAATATATCCTCATCGATTCCTTTTACCACAAAGAACTTTCCGCTTTTCTCCTTTTTATCGTATTCAAACACTCTATAAAGATAATAGGAGTCATTGTTCCTTTTTGCAAATTCAAGCTCTGATGAGGTTGCATAGAATTCATTGTCTTTTCCTCCTGTTGTTGTCTTTACCTCTATGTATCTGATCTGCCCATTAAGTTCAAATGATTGGATATCGTACCCAGCACCGTCCCCTTCTTCCTCCGATATGTGCCTAACCTTGTCTGCAAGATCAGGCCTGCTGACCAGCCTTTCTTTTTCATAGCTGAGAACACTCTCTTCACCAAGCTTGCCAAGCTTTCTGTTCATTTCCTCACGAAGCGCGTAATCAGGTTTTACAATTCTGGCAAATACCTTTCGAGATACACCAGCTCTATTTTGTGGGGTAGGAGGATCCTCCCTGATCAGGGACACAGTTACATCATCGCTTGTTTCTATTAATTCAATGACCGAATCATCCTCTTCTGTCAGCTCTAGATTTACTTGTTTGAAAAGATCCGGCTTTATTTCCCAATCAAGAATTTGCCACTTGAAATGAACTGGCCTTTCCTGTTCATTATTATGTTCAAGGTACTTTAATAGGCCAAAGTAGAGATATGATTCTTGAGTGCTGTTGGTCCTGAGCAGTAAATGAATTTGGTTCTCTTTTTCATCATGATTTATCAATTGCTTTATCTGAGGATGATGGAGCGCTTGATCAGGTTGTGATTGCCATGTCAAAATGCCACTCTGTGTAATTGACTCCTTAAATTCGTGATGGGATATCACCGTTCCTAATGTAACGAAAAATATAAAGTCGCCTTTCTTGTCGGGAACGGAAATGATTCCCGTTAATCCCCATTTGCCAGAACCAGATTTGTAGGGCTTTTCTTTCTCAAAAATCTTGTGAAGTTCTTCTCTTGAATAGAATTTCCATCTCTCTAAATTCATAGAATTGGTCTAGCAATCTTGCCAGGTTAATTTATCATGAATCGTCCATATAGTGTTGCGGGTTTTTGAACTTCACCCATGTAACACCCCCTGCTGCGTATCTCGAAACGGAAACTGTCGCCATTGAAAAGTTTGTTCATACCCAACATTTGAAGACCTAAGATATGCAATATCTTAAATATTTACCTTGTCATCCGGCACACCCACGGTGATATAGCATTAGGCTCTATCCATCGACCTTTGAATAGTTTTATATTTTTTAGATCCCTTCCCTACAGTGAGGTCAAATGGCCTATGCACAGTTTTGAACGGACCTATGTTCAAATAAGCCAACTGTGCAACTTATCTGGAATCTAAATTAATCAATTGTTCCAGGAGCAACTGAAGATAATTTTCACTAATCTTATGTTAAGCTAAGATCAATCTCGAAAGTTAACCATTTTGAAGCCAACCTGGCGCGGATGTTGTGCGTTGGTATGCGTGCGAGGTCATCCGTGCGTGTGAGAAAATGGAACTAAGTTCCGCTCAGCGATCTAAGATCTTATTGTATTTATAAAAGGCGCACGGAAATACCTTCCGCACGAGAAGAGGCTGGAAGACGGGCACAAGTGAACCTCGCGCGGTCGGCCGCATAACACTCAGGGCAGTTTGGTGAACATCGATTTTAATTCACCATTCTATGAGTTGTTTTTTATAAATTATCTCATAATACAGGATAAGAACGAACTTAGATGTTTCAGGTCCACCATCTTAACAGATGCTGGTATAGCCCTCATAATGATTCTTAATATCTGTACATTTAATTTTTGAACATAGATTACAATGAATTCAAATAGAAAATTCTGTTTTCGATACATTTTACCTTATGCTCTCTTCTGTCTAATATCATTAATATCTTGTAAGCAAAAATATCCTGAAACTGTTGAGATCAGGGGTGTTTATGGAAGTCCCAAACCTTTCTGGGATAGAGAATTCAATCTCAATACGCTTGGAGTCAATGCTGTGTTTGTCCACAGCGGATCGATCAACCATGATATGATTAACAGGGCCAGGTCTGAGGGAGTAAGGGTATTTGCTGAATTTGCCACCTTGAATGGTAAAGATTATGTAGACATACACCCTGAAGCCTGGGCAATTAATGAAAAAGGTGAAAAAGTGCAAGCTGCATCCTGGTTTATGGGGGTATGTCCTACCGAACCCGGTTTCCGGCAGTATCGTTTTGGTCAGCTGCGGGATTTACTTTTGGAGTACGACCTGGATGGTGTTTGGATGGATTATTTGCATTGGCATGCCCAGTTTGAAGAACCTGAGCCCATCTTGCCTGAAACGTGTTTTTGTGATCATTGTCTTGCTGATTTTTCAAAAGATTCCGGGATTGAAATACCTGACGGAACCATCTCAAAGAAGGCGCTGTGGATACTGAATAACCATGATAAATCATGGCGGAACTGGCGATGCAAGGTGATTTATGATTGGACCTATGAAATCAAAAGCATCATCAGGGAAATCAGACCAGAGGCGCTCCTTGGACTTTATCATTGTCCATGGAATGATCAGGAATTTAATGGCGCCAGGCATCGCATGCTGGGACTTGACTATGATCTGTTAAAAGAAACTGTCGATGTATTTTCTCCTATGGTATACCATGCGAGAATGGGAAGGGAGCCCGGCTGGGTCAAAGAGAATATACGCTGGCTTAGCAATCGACTAGCTATCAGAAAGGATTCTTATCCAAAAGTATGGCCTATCGTTCAGGCGTATAATGATCCGGGGATCATTTCCAATGAGGAATTTGAAACTGTACTGAAGGGTGGACTGGCAGGGAAATCCAGTGGCGTGATGATGTTTACAACTTACGCTATAGCTGAAGATGAAGGTAAAACAGAAGTGATGAAAAGTGTGTATACCAAACCAATGGGAAAATCTGCTAACTAGATTATATAAGTTTTTATCCAAACCAACAATTAATTCATAAATACACAAGCGTCGACCATAAGACACATTCTGAGGCGATACAAAATTTCATTTTTGTGGTATAATAAGATTGCCCCACCCGGCGCGGATGTTGTGCGTTGGGATGTGGGTGAGGTCATCCGTGCGCATGATAAAATGGAGCTAAGTTCAGCGATCTAAGATCTTATCGTATGTACAAAAGGCGCACGAAGATAGCTTCCGCGCCAGAAAAAGCCAGCTGCGAGAGCTAAATCCCAACTCCATCCCGGCATAAAGTAGATATATTCAATTTGTATACTCGGGTGTTGTTGCTATTTGGGGCGGCTCTGTGGACGGCGTAGAAAAGCAACCCAAATTTTGGCCGACAAAAAGCAAAAATATAAATCGATTTTTTTCCTTGGAGAATTAAAGTTGTCTTCCAAAATTTACTAGTTCACTACCGATTCTAAACTGCTTTAACCCAAACCAAACCCCATGCTTAAAAAAATCCTGCTCTACACCGTGGTGGTTGTACTACTAGCCATCGTGTCCGTTTTTATTTATGTATCCTTAACGTGGGATAAAAAGTATGATGACTGGCCTGCCCCGGCATTACAATCCAGTACCGATTCAACTGTTATAGCCCGTGGTCGGTACCTGGTTACCGGGCCCGCGCATTGCGTCTCATGCCACGTATCAACCATACAGGAAATGGAAGATTCCGACAAAGGCCTACCCATTCCGCTCAAAGGCGGGATAGGCCTGCCTATGGGTCCCTTGGGTAAGATATTTGCCAGGAACCTCACGCCCGATAAAAATACAGGCATTGGACGTTATACAGACGAACAGGTTTTCAGAATGATGAGGCATGGCATACGTCCGGATGGAACTGCATCCATGCCCCTGTTAATGCCCTTCTGGAAGATGGCTGATGATGATTTGATTGCTGTTGTTTCCTACCTCCGGTCTATGGAACCGGTAGAGAATAATGTTCCCGCGAATGATTGGACATTTGTGGGGAAAGCCGTGCGCTCGCTTACTTCCACATTCAAACCCATTGAAAATCCTGATGCGCCGAAGGTAGCACCGCCCATGGCACCCCCTTCCATTGCGCGTGGCGAGTACCTTGCCCGAAACGTCACCAATTGCATTGCCTGCCATACACCACGCGACATCACAACTTTCGAAGCAACAGGTCCTGAATTTTCCGGTGGAATGGAATTTGAACCCTGGCCTGCATTGAGTAAGCATTTTGATATTGATACAACGCTGTGGGTGAGAGCGCCAAACATTACGCCCGACCCCGGTGGTGTGCTCGCCAAATTCAAGACTCCGGATGATTTTATTAAGCGCTTCAGACTGGGCCGGGCTATCCCGATTTCACCCATGGATTGGGGACCTTTTTCAAGAATCAGCGATGAAGATCTTACTTCTATCTGGATGTTCTTAAACAATTTGAAACCCGTTGAACATGAAGTGGGTGACATTATATTCAAAAAGGAAGGTGAATAATTGTTAGCGAACAACTTGATTCAAAATATAGCGTTGGATTTCACTGTCAAGTGACAACTGGTGGACGTAAAGCCAATCGACAGAGAAAATAAAGCAACGGCTGACGATCACTGACGAAACTCAACTGGCCGCAACATGGGCTTTGTGCCAGCTTTGGTGACGTGTTGTAATAAAGTTAGTTTTCCTAATTTCGTTCGGCCTCGTGGGATAAAGACGCGCTTCGCAAGCCGCAGCATCATAAACACAGGTCGTTTTATGCAAGTGAGTGACTCCGTAGACAGTGATGTACAAGACGATAAAATTCTGGTTCGATAGAAAGAAAATGACACGTATGACAATATTACTCCGCAGACACATTATTTACTTAACAATATTTTTGTGTGTATGCGTATTCAGTGTATCGTGCCAGAAAACCGTAAGACAAGAACAATTGACTGAAAAGACATACACAGAACATTTTATCCACGGTTCAAATATAAAATTACATTATTTGGATTGGGGCGGTTCAGGTGAACCCCTTATCCTCATTCACGGATTAGGGGATTCACCTTTTCTTTTTGAAGAGTTAGCCGACACACTCAAAGAACATTTCAGCGTCATTGCCTATTCAAAAAGAGCGCACTGTAAATCGGAAACTTCTGATTCAAGTTATGACAATTCAACATTGGTTTCCGACTTGAAACTTCTACTTGACAGTTTGCAGATTCCAAAAGCGAATCTCCTTGGCTGGTCAATGGGGGGTAATGAAATTACCGAATTTGCAATTCAGTATCCAGAACGAACGAATAAGCTGATTTACTTTGAAGCGGGTTATGATTTATCCGAAGAACCATTCAAAGTTCTGTTGCGCACAATATCCAAATCAGCTTTTGCCGACAGTTCTGATTTGGTTTCGGTGGATGCATACAGGAAATGGTATCATGGATTTTGGTTTCCCGATGTTGAATGGAATTCAACGCTGGAATCGAATCTTCAGGCTTCCATACATATAAACCCTGACAGCAGCATAAGAACGATTCCAAATGATGAGGTTTCGCGGGCCACTTTGCAATCCGCAATGAGTTATCACCGCAATTATGATAAAGTCATTGCCCCGGCGCTTGCGCTTTATACGAATTCATTTTTCCTTGCAGCCGAGAACGATTCTGCCACGGCTGTGATTTATGATAATCTGGAAAAAGAAATAATAAATCCATGGCGACAAAATAACATGAACCGAATTAAAAATGAATTAAAAGATGTAACAATAAAAGTCATGTCAAAGGGCTCCCATGTCTCATTTATCTTTGAGAGTAAGGATGAAATTGTCAACGCTATCAATAACTTTCTGCTTGAATAATACATTATCACTCGCTGACTGACCTGGAACGTTGAAAATCTATTCCATTCAAAACAAGCTGCCCCTCCAGCGGGCCGGTAACAATATCAAGGGAAGTTGCGCTTCCTTTCACAGCTAATCAATCAAGAACTATTTAGTTTTGGAAAAGCTTCAAAATATAAAGGTAGGCCGAAAGACCTGCCTGGTTTGTGCGTTACCCGCAATGACATTGTAGATGTAAGAAGCAAGAGTCATGAACTAAGAAAATATCAGTTATAAGCTTTTCAACACATCCTTATAACCTCTTCCAACAGTAATGTTGTTTCCGTTTATCTCTACTATTTCCGAATTAAACGACCGTACCTTATGGATGGCAATGATAAAAGATCGGTGAATCCTTTGAAAAAGGTAAGGAAGTAATAGTTGCTCAATTTCGTGCGTACCCATCTTTGTCAAATAAGAATTATCATGAGTTACAATTTTGACATATTCCTTTTGACTTTCGATATATTGGATTTCGGAAAAGTAAATTTTTACCTTTTTAAGCTGAATACTTATAAGAAGATAATCTTTGGAAGGTTCATTAGCTGTAACCCCTGATTGTTTTAGGTTTTTAGCCTTCTTGACTGCCGCTAAGAACCGCTCGAACGCGTAAGGTTTGAGAAGATAGTCCAGCACATTTAATTCATATCCCTCCAGTGCGTATTCATGGTATGCAGTTGTTATAATTACTGCGGGTGGATCGGCCAATGTTTTCAAGAAAGTAAATCCCTTTATTTCAGGGAGGTGAAATCTGTCTGACCACCATAATCAACATCTGAGTTTTTATATTGGGTATTCTCGCCATAGCTTTTCTGCCAATCGACTGCAAGCGCTTGTCCTCAGCCCCCGTACATAGATCCTTCCAATCGGCTTGTCAACTCGTTATGCCAGAATGATAGATTCAAGGTTACATGTCAATTCTTTTCACATCAGAAAGGCTGTCCATCCGAAATTGGAGCCTAGTATCAGTTCATAAATATGTTTGGAGCGCAAACTAAAGTTGACCTTAACGCGGTTGGTAAGCTGTAATACATTTACAGGTAATTGGATACTGTACCTACCTGAGGCCATCATTAATTTTATTCAATGCAGAAGTTCCAGGGCATAAAAGTTCTTTCCTCAAGCTATTCAATGGTTGATCAACTGAATTTATTACTTCGTGCAGGTCTCTGCTGTCTTTATCTACAAAGAGCAGCCCGGTTAGAATTTCCCCATTGATCTTGGCTTGCTGCAATCGGTTAACAGCTGTGTTGCGGTCAATCGGATTCCAATTAGCGTTCAACTTATGCAGTTGTATGGAAGAGCCATCGTGAAGTCTCACGCTGGTGTTACTTCCTCCAGGGTATGAAATAAGGATCTCTTCTTCTTGCGGTACAAATTCATGCGCAGCGGTTGCCGGAATATGATCACGAACATATTCATACGACTTTGTTGAACCCATGTTGTTGTTAAACGTTACGCACGGTGAGATTACATCCAGGAAAGCAAAGCCACGATGCGACATAGCCGCTTTAATAAGCGGTATCAATTGTGTTTTATCACCTGAAAAACTGCGTGCTACAAACGTAGCACCCAGCTCTAACGCCAGGCCTGCCAAGTCAATTGCCGGAAAAGGATTTTCAGTACCGGATTTGTTCACCGACCCAAAATCTGCCGTGGCTGAATCCTGTCCTTTCGTTAATCCATAGCAGCCATTGTTCATCACAATGTACGTCATGTTCAGATTTCTGCGGATTACATGACAAAACTGGCCCAAACCAATGGAAGCCGTATCGCCATCACCCGAAACGCCAAGGTAAATCAAATCCCGGTTTGCCATATTTGCTCCTGTAGTAATTGAGGGCATACGACCGTGCACGGAATTAAAACCATGAGAATTGCCCAGGAAGTATGTAGGCGTTTTTGATGAACAGCCAATGCCGGATACTTTGGCGAGCCTGTGGGGCTCAATTGACATTTCGTAACACGCTTCAATAATCGCGGCGCTGATACTGTCATGTCCACAACCTGCGCACAATGTTGAAAGCGCCCCTTCATAGTCAGCTTTAACATAACCGATACTGTTCTTCGGTTGTTTTGGATGGCGGATTTTAGATTTTATATACGTCATGTAAAGGACATTTAAAGGTTAACACCCGCTGGCTTCATTTCAGGCAGTTGTTTGATGATTTGTTTCAGAATATGCGCAGCTGTGATAGGCATGCCATCGAAATTCAAAGCGCTGAGTACCCGATTGGGTAGCAATCCCAATTCATTGATGAGTAAAGAACGAAACTGTGCGTCACGATTCTGTTCAACAACAAAAACCTGCTCATGCGCTTCAAAGAAGTTCTTGACATCGTCATTAAAAGGAAAAGCTTTGACCTGCATAACATCAAAATGAATGCCTTGCCTGGCCAATGAATCAACGGCTTCCAGTGTAGAATAATTGGATGTTCCGAAGTAAACCACGCCCAACGCATGTTCACTTTTGGGTTGATGAAATGCAGGGCCTGGAACATAACGCTTTGTTGTTTGCCATTTCTTTTGCAGGCGTTCTCCATTGCGCACATAGGTTGCAGCGTCTTCCGTGTATTTAGCATGCTCGTCGCGAGATGTTCCCCTGGTAAAGAAAGCACCTTTGGTTGGATGTGTCCCGGGAAGTGTACGGTAGCAAATACCATCATCGTCAACATCGAGATAGCGACCGTAGTCTTCCATATGCTCCAGCTGTTCTTTGTTCAAAACCTTACCCAGGTCATATTGTCTTTTGTCGTCCCATTTCAATGGCGGCGATACATGGTTGTTCATGCCCAGGTCCAAATCAGACATGACGATAACGGGCGTTTGCAAGCGGTCTGCCAAATCAAACGCCATGGCTGTCATCTCAAAACAATCTGCCGGTGTGCTGGGGAACAGAAGGACCTGTTTAGTATCACCATGCGAAGCATACGCGCAAATAAGGATGTCAGATTGCTGGGTACGGGTTGGCATTCCTGTTGAGGGACCGCCACGCTGAACGTTAACCAGTACCAATGGTATTTCCGCAAAATAGGCAAGTCCAAGAAATTCAGACATCAGTGATATGCCTGCCCCACTGGTGGAGGTAAAGGCACGCGCACCATTCCAATTCGCGCCGATCACCATACCTATTGCGGCAAGTTCATCTTCAGCCTGGATGATGGCAAATTTATTTTTTCCTGTTTCAGCATCTACGCGTAGCCGCTTGCAGTATTTTTCAAAGGCACTAATAACAGAAGTAGAAGGCGTGATGGGATACCATGCTCCTACTGTTGCGCCGGCATAAATTGCACCCAGTGCCGTAGCCGAATTTCCATCAATCAGAATTTTATCTTTTATATTATCTCTGCGTTCAACTTTCACATTCAAAGGCTCACTGTAATGTTCCAGAGCGTAGTTTGCTCCCAGCTCCAATGCTTTAACATTTGGTGGAATCAACTTCTCTTTCTTGCTAAACAGTTCGTGTATGATCTGCCGGATCACTTCCAGTTCAACACGCAGCAGCGCTGCCAACGCTCCCACATACACTATGTTCTTAAACAATTGATGTTGCCGTGGCGTTTCATAGTTTTCCATGCATAACTGCATCATCGGAATTCCAATGTAGTGGATGTCCTCACGGATGAGGTCGGGATGCAATTTTTTTGTGCTATCGTACACAAAATATCCTCCCTTATTTACGGACGCAACATCCCTGGTAAAACTTTGTGGATTAACAGCTACCATGATGTCAACACCATCGCAATATCCCAGAAACCCATTTTCGTTGATGCGCACCTCATACCAGGTAGGCAAACCCTGAATATTTGAAGGGAAAACATTCTTGGAACTTAGGGGAATGCCCATTCTGAATATTGCCTTCGAAAATAAATCGTTGGCACTGGCCGATCCGGTTCCGTTTACGTTGGCAAAACGTATGACCATGTCATTCACCCTGCACGCTTTAGTCATATTATCTTGGTTACTTTGGTCACACCATACAAAAATTTATTCATATCCCAGGCTGATGTAGGGCATCGCTCTGCGCACAAGCCGCAGTGCAGACAAACATCTTCGTCTTTTACCATCACACGCTTGGTATGCAATTCACCAGAGATATATAAATCTTGCGACTTGTTTTCGGCAGGGGCGAGTAGTCGCGTGCGCAATTCATCTTCTTCTCCATTCATGGTAAAGGTAATTGACGAAGTGGGGCAGATATCCATACACGCGTCGCACTCAATGCACTTGGAAGCTGAGAAAACTGTTTGAACGTCACAGTTCAAACAGCGCTGAGCCTCCTTAAAAGCCGTTTGCACATCGAAACCTAATTCTACCTCCGCCTTGATATTTTTTAGCGTCAACTCTTTCCTGGCATGTGGTACTTTAAAACGGTCGTCGTCTTCTACCGGACTATCATACATCCATTCATGAATACCCATCTTTTGTTTGAAAAGATTGGTGGTTGGCGCCGGGCGCTCAAGCACATCTTTGCTGTTGCAAAATTGATCTATTGAAATGGCCGCTTGATGACCATGCGCCACCGAAGTGATAATATTACTCGGGCCGAAAGCGGAATCACCACCAAAAAAAACCCCGGGTAGCGTCGATTGAAAACTCACTTTGTTCAGAACGGGTACTTCCCATTTATCAAACGCAATACCCAAATCTTTTTCTATCCATGGAAATGCATTGTCCTGCCCAACGGCAATAATAACATCATCCGCTTCAATAAAAACATCCGGTTCACCGGAAGGAATAAGCGAGCGCTTTCCATTCGCATCATACGTTGCTTTCACTTTTCCAAAAATCATTCCTTTGAGCTTCCCATTCTCTACCACAAATTCCTTGGGAGGCATGTTGTTTAGGATCGGAATATCTTCCGACTTTGCATCTTCAATTTCCCATGCAGAAGCTTTCATGTCGGCAAACGGACTGCGCACCAATACTTTGACATCCTCACCGCCTAATCTGCGGGAGGTTCGGCAACAATCCATGGCCGTATTTCCTCCGCCCAGGATAATCACTTTCTTTCCGATCGTTTTTATATGTTCGAAGGCAACACTGGCCAAAAACTCGACGCCAATATGAACGTTGGCTTTTGCTTCTTCTCTTCCGGGTAAAATCAAGTCTCTACCTTTTGGTGCGCCCGTTCCTACAAAGACAGCAGCATAATCCTGGGACAGAATTTCTTTCATGCTGTCAACGTAGTGATTGAAGTGGGTATGGATGCCCATATTCAGTATATAACCCACCTCTTCGTCTAGCACTTTCTCCGGCAGTCGGAAACCGGGAATTTGCGTGCGCATCATCCCGCCGCCTTTGTGCCATTCATCGTACAAATGTATTTCATATCCCAGGGGAGCCAGGTCGCGGGCAACGGTCAATGATGCCGGACCGCCACCAATGAGACAAATCTTTTTGCCATTCTTCTGCTTCTTAATAACTGGCATTCTGCTCGTCACATCACCTTTGTTGTCAGCGGCAACGCGTTTCAATCGGCATATCGCAACAGGCTCTTCATCCACACGTCCGCGACGGCAGGCGGGCTCGCAGGGGCGATCGCACGTACGTCCGAGTACGCCTGGAAATACATTTGATTCCCAATTCACCATATAGGCGTCTGCATAACGCTCAGCCGCAATAAGGCGGATGTACTCCGGAACAGGAGTATGGGCCGGACAGGCATACTGGCAATCTACTACCTTATGAAAGTACTCCGGGTTGGTTATATCTGTAGGCTCCAAGTTTTAGGCTTTAATGACGATTACAAAAAAATCCGGTTACTAATATAAAGGTAAATGCTTTATAAACCGTCATGCCACTAGTAGCAAATATCGAAAAATCGGTTAAAACATTATTTTTATTTGGTCAGTTGCGATAATTACCAAATCGATGGTGTTAGCAAATGCGTCGAGGTGTGGACATTTTCATTGAAGGCTGAGGGGCGGTCATCAAGTTTGAAAAGATTATTTATCATGAATTTATCCCAGGAAGTACTGCATTGCCGGACATTGGAAAGCGCGATAAATCAATGTTGCTATAAAGAATGGCTTGGCCGGCAATATTATTATCCAGGCTAATCCATAGTGTAGTATGAAACAAACAAAGGATATGGCTGCCTGCATTTTGAGTTTCATAAGATGTTGTCCATCGTATAATGTTTGCTAACTTTCATTATGCCAATAACAAATTTACGATTCATGAAATACGCATTTTATCGCTCAATTTTTTTCTGTCTTGTTTCGACCTTTGCGACCGCAGTGCTCGCCAGTGACGCAGTAACTTCCGGTGAATTTATAACCGAGCCAGCCACCTTACATAACCTGGGCTTTGAATGGAAAATTGAGGGTGACGACAATCGCAATGCAACGGTAGCCGTCAGCTTCCGGCTTGTCGGTAGTAGCACGTGGAAAGCTGCCCAGCCGCTGCTGCGTATTGGTGATGAAAAAGTATGGCGCTCGAAAGAGTATCTTGAGTATTGGACCCCGCGGATGTTTGCCGGAAGCATTTTCGGACTCGAACCGGGAAGTAGCTATGAGTGCCGTTTTGAATTGTCTGATCCCGATGGTGTATCCGGAACTTCAACCCAGTTAGTGGTCGTTAAGACGCGGACTGTTCCGCTTTCTTACGAAGGGGGAAGGGTGCTGCATGTATATCCACCGAACTACACAGGGCCAAGGGAAGAGCCTTCCTTTACCGGTCTGCTCGAGGCGTATTATGGCCCTGGTCTCGGAGACTGGGACGTAGTGCACTGCCGTCCCATTGAACCAGGTGCTACCATCCTGGTGCATGCTGGTCTTTACAAAGCTGACAAACGCGATTATGTAAATCCGCATCAGATTCCATTCTTTGGCTCATACGTCCTCACCCGGGACGGTACAGCTGAAAAACCTATTACAATCAAAGCAGCAGGAGATGGAGAAGTGATTTTCGATGGTGACAATGTCTTCAAACTGTTTGATGTCATGGCGGCTGACCACCACATATTTGAAGGAATAACGGTGCGGAATGCTGAAGTCGCTTTCTATGCGGGCATCAAAGATCAGATGGGTTGCTCGGATTTGACGGTGCGCAATTGTCGGATCGAAGATGTGGGAATTGGAATTCACACAGAGTGGTCGGGATCCAGGAATTTTTATATCGCAGACAATGTCATGATCGGTAGGGATGACCACTACCGGCTCAATGGCTGGGCGGGCATGAAAACATATGGCCCCAGCGGCGTAAATTCTTACTATGGGGTAAAAGTATATGGCCAGGGGCATGTCATCTGCCACAACAGCATGTCGTCTTTTCATGATGGAATTTGCATCAGTACTTACGGCATTCCTGAGGAGTCACAGGATCTGAAATGTGTGTCGATCGATATTTATAATAATGATGTCTTTCTTTCCGTGGATGACTTCATCGAATCTGACGGCGGCGTGCACAATATCAGAGTGATGAATAATCGCGGCTTCAATGCTGCACACCATGGCCTGAGTGCGCAACCCATGTTTGGAGGCCCTGTGTACTTCATTAAGAACCTGGTTTATAACGTACCTTTTGGTGGCGCCATTAAAACCGGAGGAGCGAATCCAGCGGGTGTCCTGGTTTATCATAACACGTTTATTGCTGAAAATGCTGATGCCGTTGGTATCTCCAACGTTCATTATAGGAATAATCTTTTCTTTGGTTCCAATAGCCCAAATAAATATCTCCAGCGCCTGGAAAGTTATACAACGTACAGCACATCGGACTACAACGGATATAGAGCTAATAAAACGGATAAGCCAATGCTTACCTGGGGTGTTCCAAAAAATACGATGCGGGATTATGACAAACAACCTGAATTCAAAGAATACAATAACCTGAAAGACCTTTGGAAGGATTCCGGTTTGGAAGAACATGGTGTAATGTTGGATGTAGATGTGTTTGAGCATATGATACTGCCCGATTACACAAAACCGCATGCAGTTTACTTACCGGAATCCGTCAGCTTTCGGTTGCGTGCAAAATCCAAAGCCATTGATGCTGCGCTTCCTCTTCCCAATATCAATGATAATTATAGCGGGAAGGCACCCGATCTCGGCGCCCTGGAATATGGCGCGACGGATCAGGTTTATGGACCCCGAAATAAATAGGTCGTTTCCGGATCTTCATTTTTAAATTTCATTATGGCATCAGATTTTTTGAATTGAAATTGGAAGGACAGTTTATTGATCTGATCATTTGCTGATTGATATCATCGAAAACCTCAACACGACACTCCGCGATGATCAATTCTCATCCTCATCTGCAATGCAATTCAGAATCAATTTTTACTAATTTTGAATTGTACTAATTTTGGAGACGTTTATGCGATAGTTCAGTTAACGGTATTTGATTACATTGTTTGTTATTCAAAAAACCGATACATTGGATAATCGTTTTCAAGCGACAATGAATTCCATACCATGGATCCCCACCAAATCAAGCAGCATCTTACCGATCTGGTATTAGACGGAAGGGAGGAGGTAGCCATCGAAGAGCTACTGGCAATGTCGAACTCCCACAGTAAAGAGATCCGCAATAATATCGCAGCATTGTCCAGCAGATACCAGAAGTTTGAACGGGATAAGACAAGTGGGTCTCTTAATAAAGAGAATATTAGTATTACTTCCGGCAGGATATCGCAAGCCCTGATGGCCATAATTGAACAACTCACGGAAGAAGAGGAGAGCCATCTCCATCCAGTGGATTTGGAACTACTTTTCAAAGAAATAGATGAGTTATCTGCCAATGCGAAAATATTATCGAAAGTCAGGTTAAACAAAACCAGGACGATAAAGAGGATTTCAATTATACTTCCTGTATTAATACTTGTTATCGTGGGCATACTCGCTTTTAATGGAATATTCACCAAAACAGGCAATCCGGGAACAGCTGCCTTGGACAATTGGGCAGGTGTGTGGCACCATCAAATGGAATCCGCTGGGGACAGTAAGATTACCGGCGATTTATCATTTGAAATTGTCAATGATAATGAATTTACAGGGAAGGCTTATAATGTATTCCCGGATGGTTCTGAAACCACGTATACACTTTCACAAATTGAATTTTCGCATAATGGTAAGGTAATAGAAGGCATCTGGGAAACTGATAATATACAAAGTCTTCATGGCACATTCAGATTTGACCTTGAAGGGGAAGATCGATTTGACGGTCATTATACCCTGGTTAACCAGGATGGAAAATATTACTGGAATGGAACGAGGTAATGAATATTTGTCTATATTAATGTGTCCTAAACTAGAGTGACGTCTATAAATATATGACGATGCTACAACCTATGCTAAAATATGCGCAAGTACTATGTTTTGTTGTTGTAGTTGCCGCTTTCCCTTTTGTATCCCAGGGTCAGGATACATCGGCACTGCCTACGCTGGACAGCGTGCCTTCCTTTTTTTTGGCCGGCTTATCCCCGGTTATCCTGAATAAGGACAAGGTCGAAATTAACAATTTTAACCCGCTTACTTCATTTTGGCTGGCCGTGCAGGAAACCCCGCCCGAGTTAGCAGGTGCGACAATAACCAATCGGTATCGATATACCATTTTTGAAAACTATCTCCGGGTTTCCTATGGATTTTCTTATAGTAAGCGATGGGATTTGGGTGCTGAATTCAGGTTTTCCCATCGTAGACTTGATGATGATGCCCAAAGCTCGCCTTTGAAGGTATTTGGTTCAGACAGCCCATCCAGTAAAACATATCGGGGACTTTCGATGGTAGGAGCAAGGGTAAGGTATATGCCATTTCGGAAGGCACCTGAGCTGACGTTACAGGGAGCGCTTACTTTTCCTGTTGCCAGCGAGGAAATGCAAAAAGCGCTGGGGCTAGACCGAACGCAATTCGACTTTGGGGCAACCTACTATAAGAATCTTAATAAGCGTACGTATTATTTCTTGCAGTCCAATTGGCTAATGCGGTTTGCCAATACTGCTAACGACCGCACAACGCATCAATGGTCGGCAAGTGCATTTCTTGTGGAAAGCCTGTTCTCTCATCGGATATATTTATATCCCGGGCTAACCTATGCGGGTCTCTTTCAGCGTTTTTCCAATGCTGGCTTAAGGCAGGTAAACTACCAGGTGCTGGGTGGTTTTGGGATGCAATACCAGCCGGCCAGGATATTTTCCATTTCGCTTTATGCCCAGATACCCTTCATACTGGAAAGCGGAAGTTCAACAACAGAGTGGGTTCGCGAAAGCTACAGCTCGTGGACGCTTGGCCTGTTGTTCAGGTTATGAAAATGGCTTTTAATAAGGGACTACAATGCCGGTGCCACCAATACCATGTCGCAAGAAAAAGTCCTGCCTAGGGCAGTTGCTGATAGAGGAGCAAACTAAGGTTTGTCTTTTTTGAAGTCACCATCATCATGTGAAGTTTGGTCGCATTCCAGGGTTTACATCCCGGAGTTCTGTCGTCATTATAGGGTGTATCATTTATATCGATAAACTTTCCTTCAAACTCTTCAATGCCCAGACCTTTGCTGGACCTGTCAATCCAAAATTGAATAATATTATCATTAGTATTGATCATCCCATAAACGGGATTTTGATGATACAAACTCGTTTCTGGTTTTGGTGGTGAGCCACATACAAGTTGGTCCACACTGAGTTCCTGGCTCTTTTTGCCACTTGCGTCAACAACAGGTGAAATAGTGAAATTTCCCGGGCTTCCGGGTACTTCTACCACTACAAACCAAATACAATAATCAGTATTGTTGGGGCTGATCCATGCATTATTAATACTAGGTGGTAATGGAGGATTGGGAATGGAAATGATGATTTGTGGCGGTGCTGGTGGAATGTATTGCGAATTGCCAACAAAGAAACTTTCTGATTCCACTTTCAGGTTGAAAGAAATGAAGTCAGCGCAATCCTGATCCTGGATCCGAAGGTTTACATTATCACCGGTCACGCCCGGTGGCATCTTCGCGATTAATCCCAAATCATCAACAAACCTTGTATTTTCCGCCAGTACCTCATTAAAGAAAACATTCCTGTTCCGGAGTGTATTGGCATTCGTGGCCTTAATTAAGATCTCCCCTTCCTCGACGTAGGGGTGTTCTGCAAAAGACACACCTGTAATGTTTTCACAGTTAGGATTACAGCCGAAAAAGCCGAACCAGATAACAGCTATGTAGACGTATTTCATATTGCGCATAATGCATTTTTTTAAATTTGATCCCGCATAAGTTCAATAATTATTTCTGATTGTTTTTCCAGTTCCGCTACTTTTTGTTTCATAAGGACCTGGGCAGCATCAGCAACTTTTTGAGCCTGGTTAGGTTTTGCAGGCACGGCAGCAAAATACTCGTTGATCTTCCCGATCCACAGTAGAAAAGTATTATCGTGCACTTCATTCAGCAAATAGTTATAAGTTTCCTGCAATTGCTTTGCAGTCTCCGGATTTGTCCAATAATGATTTACTGAACTAATGTCCTTCTCATGTTCTGCATTGATTTTGTCTCGTACCTGATTATAGTCCTTTATGAGCCTGGAATAATTCTGTGCTGCGTCTCCGCGTTCAAAACAGAGTTTTATTTTGGGCATCCAATCTCTTAAATCTGCAGCCCGGCTAATATAGGTATTCAATTTTTCTGAGACGCTGGTAAAATCTTCCTGTTGTCTTAAAAACTTTTCGTCAAGTGCTTCATAATACTTTTTGAAGATGATCTTAATGGAGTCTCTCAGTTGAAGAATCTCTTTATTCTGCAGATCAAGTTTGTTTTCCAAGCTTGCCTGTATTTGTTGATAATAAAGCAAAGTATCCATCATTGTATTTTGCAGCGCAAGGACCTTTCTTTCTGATAAATTATTTTTCTTTTGCAGTTCACGAATATTTTTATTGAGGCTATTAATCTGTTGCATTAACTCCTCGTTAATCTGATCGCCCATAACCATGATATTACAGGTGATGCTAAGTTTTGACGGCTGAAGATTCTCGAAATGAATTTCTCCCTTTGGCGGAACAACAATATCATAGTCGGATGGCAGTATTGCTACTTTTATAGGCATACCGAAATCAGGAAGCCTTATCTCATAATTTCCGGAAGCGTCAGTTCTGACCGTATCAGAAGGCGAAAAAACCAGTAAAATTCTTGCTACCCCTACTTTTTTGCCATCAATCTCTCCATACACACCGCCATTTATGTCGATGATTGCCTTGGGTAGTTGTGCGGAAGCTAGCGTAGTAATGAACAGGGCATACAACAATATGAAGGAGCGCAAATTCATTTTCTAAGATTAATAATTGGAAGGACTTTCAGAAATATATGGAATTTTTCCTTGCAGCACAAGTAATGAAAAAAGATCACAAAAGAGCTGATCTTGCTTCAGGAATCTTAATTTAAAACGGTGAAAGTTACTGATATTCTTCAGTTATCAGATCCCGTTATCCGGATTTCTCTTTTGGCGATGGGAAAGGTCCGGAAATGCAAAGAAGACCGGGGGTGCATAGCCTGAATGATACAATAGTAAAGGGGGTGGCTGGAAGCCCGCTTAAATCAAGCTGGTGCTGATGAGCTTCAGGGAATCGATCCAGTTTGTCAGGTAACACTGCTGGTGGGCTTTTGTGCTAAAGCTATAACATAACCCCAATACCAGAATCCTGTCTTTTGCGCTATTCTTTTTGAAGCCTTTCGACCGGGATGAAATCTTCTTTTGCAAGAGCACAATCAACTTTACGGTTTACGAGTTTAACCGGTTTGTAGTTTGTTATGTTATCACTCTTGGATTTATCAGGATAGTACTTTTTGTTAAGTGATTTCAGACATTGATTCATCTTTTGAAGAACCTCGTAGTCAGTTTTCTTAGGTTTGGGTAAATAGCCCGATAGTGCATTTGACCTGTGTGAATCATTTTTTTCTCTCACTTTCGTAAATGCATTCATCATTGGAATTGTTTTCATAATCGGACACTCAACAAAAGCATGAATCAGCTTGTACAATTCAGGATCAGCATTAGCAGAGTGCCGCTCCAGATATCTGTTGCTGATGGCAAGCCATTCATCGTGATTATCTTGAATCCACTGTGTCCATGAAAGAGAATCATTTTGACTTGGTTTTGAACCGATATCTAGATAATCAAAAATTCTTCCTATTCCTTTATCTGATAAGAATTCGTCAAATGTTTCCGGGTATTCTGCAGGGACTGAGCGTGAATAGGCAACATACCAAAAACTAATGAATCTGTTGAATAGGTTTTTGGCGTCTTCAAATTCAGCTAATTTCAATGGCTTTGTTCGCTCAAATTCCCTGATCTGTGCCAGCCCATCTATAATGAAAACCGTGATTACAACACCTAATATTTCCGTGACGAAATTCAATCCGAAATCCTTCAGATCATTGTCTGATTTGATCCATAAAAATAAACCGACAGCAAGAAATGAACTTAGCAGGATAAAAAGTAAATACTTGTGCTTAAACAATTTCATTTTTTCTGTTTTTACCAATCAAAAAAAGGATGGTGAATTTGCATGCCTGAAAAGTTCCTCAAAATATAAAACTGAAAGAGGAGCAATCTCACCTTTTATTCAGCCCGCTATCAATTAATGTAACTACTAATTTAGGAAATTCTACTCATAAAGCCATCTATTGAAATTTGATTCAACACCGGTATAGCCGTAAGTTCGCCACCTTTGGAACATGGCAAAAGCATGATTCGTATTGGTAGCTGGCGTTATGGCCGG
>JAOUDZ010000184.1 GCA_029858965.1 Cyclobacteriaceae bacterium | reverse complement strand
TGTAACCAAAATACTCATGAAATAAATGCATCGGATGTATGGTGACGCTACGTTTTCCGTCCCCCATAAATTACCTCCCCCCTTACCAGGCCAAACTTTTTCCTTAACGCTTCAGGAATTTCGTCTACAAATGAATCTTCGATAGGCACTAACCCTCCGCGGCGGAGTCGTTGCGGATAATCACGGCCATACTTCCGAACATGATCATCCTGCCCAAATATCTTTTCACGCTCACGTTTGTCTGTAATGGTAGGATCTTCCAGTGTCTTGTCAGCTACTGGATTAAAGAATGGCACCTGCAGTATGGCAAAACCACCAGGCTTTAGCACGCGGTGAATTTCAGCGACTGCCTTAATATCATCCTGCACGTGTTCCAGCACATGGTTGCAAAGTACCACATCAAAAGTACTTTCATCAAATGGAATATGATGTATGTCCATCTTCACTTTCGCGAGAGGAGATTCAATGTCTGCCGTTACATAGTTTTCCTGATGAATTTTTTCAAATCGGTTTATAAAACATGCTTCTGGTGCGATGTGAAGCACATGGAGTTTTTTCTGAAAGAAATCTGTTTTTTGTTTAAGGTATAGCCAGATCAAGCGATGTCGCTCAAGTGAAAGACAATTGGGGCAAAGCGCATTGGCCCGGGGGTTGATCCGGCCGTATGGAAGAAACTTCCTGAAACTTTTTTCACAAACAGGGCAGGCTACGATCGTGCCCCGATAAAAAAAACCAAGTACTTTCAGGCCAAAACCGCTAGCCCGTTGAAGGTATTTTCTCGGTACATACCGGATTAGCCATGAAATAATCTTTTTCATACCCGGTAAAGGTAAGCGTTAGGGTTTCAAGTTCAATATCGCTAAAATCCATACCAACTTGCAATGCATTGCGACAGAGACCAACCATTGAGGCATCCTGCGTCAGCGTACTATCATTCTATGAAGGTTAGTTCAAGGACGGAATTTTTGTAGCTGCAGTGTTTGTAATTCCATATTTTTAGCAAAAACTAACGATTACCAAACATGCTCAGATTCTTCCGATACACGCCTTCACTCGTTTTGGGCGCCATCGTTTTGGCTTGCTCACCTCCCTCAAAAGAGCAAGACAGCGCAATTGAACCTCCTGTCGCTGAAAAAGTGACTAAGGAATTGGTTGCCAACGGCAACACCCGGGTAGATAACTATTACTGGATGAAACTGAGTGATGCTCAAAAAAATGCCGATGAAAAAGATGAGCAGACCAAGAAAGTAATCGACTACCTAAATGCGGAGAATAATTACCTCGCGGCAAGTCTAAAGCATATTGAGCCGTTACAGGAAAAAATATACAATGAAATCGTCGGACGAATAAAGCAAACAGACGAATCTGTTCCCTACAAAGACAATGGCTACTGGTACTACACCCGATATGACCAAGGCCAGGAGTATCCGATCTACTGTCGTAAGAAAGGGACACTGGAAGCAGCAGAAGAAATCCTGCTAAACGTAAATGAAATGGCCACGGGACACGGCTACTACGCAATCCAGGGACTCACTGTAAGCGAAGACAATTCATTGTTAGCCTATGCCGAAGACTCAATCAGCCGAAGGCGCTACACTGTCTACATCAAAGACCTGCGTACCGGAAAAATCGTTGATACGCCCATTTCAAATACTGAAGGAAATGTCACCTGGGCAAACGATAATAAGACTTTCTTCTACGTAAGAAAAGATTCATCCACCCTTCGTTCACGATGGATTGTGAAACACAAGTTGGGCACAGCGCCGACTGCTGATCAAATAGTATCGGAAGAAAAAGATGAAACATTTTATACTGGTATTTATAAAACAAAGTCAAGAAAATACCTGGTGATATGGGCTGGTAGCACGCTTACCAATTATTACCAGATACTGGATGCTAACACGCCGGATGGAAAATTTAGGGAATTCAGCCCAAGGGAAAGAGGTCTGGAATACACTATTGATCATTTTGGGGATAGGTTTTATGTTGTCACCAATCTTGACGCACAGAATTTTCGGCTCATGGAAACACCTGTGAACAAGACCGAAAAGGTTAACTGGAAAGAAAAAATTGCCCAGCGGAAGGATACGCTTCTGGAGGGTCTGGAGATTTTCAAAAATTACCTGGTACTCAGCGAGCGCGCCAACGCCAATACATTGCTTTGCATTATTGATCAGCGGACCGGAAACAAGCACTATTTGGATTTTGGAGAACCAGCTTACTCGGTTTCCTCTTCCATAAACATGGAGTTTGATACCGATTTGATTCGCTATGGATATACCTCCCTGACTACGCCATCCTCTACGTATGATTACGATATGAATACGAAAGAACGCAAGCTCTTGAAGCAGCAAGAAGTAGTAGGTGGCTATAATCCCGAAGATTACGAGACTGAAAGAGTGTGGGCTATTGCCCGGGATGGTACAAAGGTTCCGATCTCAATTGTATATAAAAGGGGGATCAAGAAAGACGGCAAGAATCCTGCACTGCTATACGGTTATGGTTCATATGGAATCAGTATGAACGCCTCCTTTTCCGCAACCCGGCTGAGCTTGCTGGATCGGGGATTTGTGTATGCCATCGCGCATATCCGTGGAGGGCAGGAACTGGGACGCCAGTGGTATGATGACGGTAAATTGTTTAAAAAGAAAAACACGTTTACGGATTTTATTGATTGTGCGGAATTCCTGATTGGGAAAAAGTACACAAATCCCGAAAAGCTTTTTGCAGCGGGCGGTAGTGCCGGAGGCTTGCTGATGGGCGCTGTTGTGAATATGCGCCCCGATTTGTTCAAAGGCGTGATTGCCGCAGTTCCTTTTGTCGATGTTGTGACTACCATGCTCGACAGGGATATCCCACTGACAACGGGTGAGTTTGACGAATGGGGTAACCCTGAACAACTGGAATCGTATTTATACATGCTCGAATATTCACCCTACGACCAGGTCAAAGCACAAAACTATCCGAATATGTTGGTGACGACGGGTTTGCATGATTCACAGGTGCAATACTGGGAACCCGCAAAATGGGTGGCCAAACTTCGTGATATGAAAACAGATCATAATATGCTGCTATTGAGAACAAACATGGAAACCGGACATGGTGGGACGACCGGAAGGTTCAAAGTCTACCTTGAAACCGCTCAGGAATACGCATTCATGATAGACCTGGCAGGAATCAGAGAATAACCATAGGGTCACCATATCAGATTTGCTTCTTTGCCCCGGGCTCAAAAATGGCTTTCAGTCCTATGAATTTCATGCTAAATCCTGGAAATATTAAAACTATTTCACTTGTGTCTTCATCTTTATGGTAGAAAACATTATGAATCTGTCAACTTATATAAACGGATTAATTTGTGGGTGATACGCTACTGGACATTGCCATGATGCATGCTGACAACCTTATTGCCCGTGCCAAGGAGGGGGATCAGCATGCCCAGGGAAAAGTAGTACAGTTGTGGTACAAGCGCATCTACAACTTCTGCTATAAATTCTTTCTAGACCATGACCTGGCGATGGAGGTGTCGCAGAAGACTTTTATATCCATGTGCAAGAACCTGCCTGCCCTGCAGGACAATGCAAGGTTTAAGTCGTGGCTTTATAAAATTGCGGTGAATTACTGCAGGGAGGAAGTGCGGAGGCGGAAAGGAACGCGTTCGGTTTCGTTTGAAGCCGTTTGGAGCCGTGATGTAGAGGATTCTCCCAAGTGGGAATCAACTTCCCACAAGATGGATAATCCCGAAAGGCAGTTACAACAACGCGAATTATCTGATGTTTTGCAGGGCGCGCTGCTTGAATTAAATAATGAGCAACGGGAAGTGGTCATCATGAAGGAATATGAAGGATTGAAATTCAGAGAAATTGCCGAAGTGTTGAATATTTCGGAAAACACAGTAAAGTCAAGAATGTATTATGGTCTTGATGGATTGCGGAAGATTTTGGAACGAAAGAAGATTACTAAAGAAACAATAGGCTATGGATTCTAAAGGAATTGAAAGTGATTTAATCGCTTACCTCTACGGTGAGTTGGAGGGAAAAGAAAAAGAGTCGTTCGAGCAATACCTTCTGGACAATCCGGAAGCGCGCGAAGAACTCGAAAAATTCAAACAGTTGAGAAGCGTGATGGGTAATGTAAAGGACAAGGAGGTAATCGCACCACCAATTTTCGTAGGCGATCATCATCAGCGTTTCTGGAATGCACCCTATTTCAAGACCGTTGTCAGCATCGCTGCTTCTTTGTTGGTCATCATGCTGGTTGGGAAGTTTATCGGTATGAAAGTGAAGTATTCCGACAATCAGCTTAGCATGAGTTTTGGCAGCATTGTAGAACCTTACATTGAAGCTAGACAAACCATCCCGGCCCTGACGTCAGCTCAGGTTCAGGAGATGATCAATACCTCGCTGAATCAAAACAATATCGCCATGCAAGCAAGTTGGAGCGAAACGCAGGAAAAGCTTGATGCTTCCGTCAAAAGCAACTTAGCACTTAACTCGGCAAAGATTGACAACCTCGTACGAGAGTCTTCGGCTGCTTCCCAGGAACAGATCCAGCAATTTGTTTCGGGATTGCAAACTGAAAACATGCAGCTGGTTAAGAATTATTTTCAGCTAACGTCAAATGAACAGAAACAATATATAGAAAGCCTGTTGGTGGACTTTGCAAAGTATCTTCAGCAGCAGCGCAATGATGACCTCCAGGTTGTGCAAACCAAGTTGAACAGTTTGGAGCAAAATACGGATGTATTCAAGCAGGAGACGGAACAGATATTGACGAGTATTATATCTACCGTAGGCAACAAAAAATCTTTAGGTACCAGGAATTGAAAATTAAGCTAAAACAATGAAAGTAATGAGTGGAAATATGAGAAATATAATTGCAAGCATGGCAGTCACTTTGGTAGTGATCATGCAATCAGCAGTGGCCCAAAAGATAGACGAAGAACGGATGGAACGGGATATCGCTGTTGCTGAAAATGTTTTGAGTACCTTGATTAAGCA
>JAOUDZ010000183.1 GCA_029858965.1 Cyclobacteriaceae bacterium | reverse complement strand
TATGGCGGTAATTCGCTTTGATAGGGTTGTTTTTTGGTATGACTGCCTACTCATTCTTTTAGTTTCTTCATTTCCTTTTTAAGCTCCTTCCCCGCCTCCCTGGACTCTTTCCCAATTTCCTTTGCGTTTCGTTTTATTTCCCTGCCCAATTTCTTGAACTCCACACGAAGCTCCTTCATCCAGATCCTGAATTTAAATTCGGCTCTCCCAATATTAATTTCATTTCCTCCTTTTTTGAATACCGCTACCTCACCGCCACGGACTTTTTCCGCATGCTGTTGCGTTTTTAATTCGACTGACCCTTCCTCAACTTCAACTTCAATTTCTTCGTCTTCAGCTTTCACATTAAATTCTGTCCCTGTCACTGTCACTTCCCCCAGGTCAGTATGTACCACAAAAGGGGTTGACCCTTCAGCAACGCTAAAAAAAACTTCCCCCTCGAGCTGAACGCTTCTGGGGTCGAAGTTTCTATCATATCCAACTGCGCTATTATGGTTCAGATAAGCCACCGACCCATCCGGCAATTCCACAATCTCAAAATTCCTGGCTGTCTCCACTGTTGCCGTGGAACAAGAAAATAAAGCCATTACAAGGATCAGAACAGGGAAAGATGAAATTACCTTGGAATTGATCATATTGATCTAAGTTTATAACGCATTGGCTATACTAAAATAAAAATATATTATGAACCATTATTGATGAGCTCCAACATTTTCAATTGGTGATCTTGTAACCGGATCAGCGCCCGAACAGTTATACCAAGCCTCATTTCTCTTTGGGCTACCAGGTTAATAAGTTCCAACTTGGCTCCTAACGTAACTGTGTCATCAATAAATTCTTTGGGTAATCTGTCCCTCGAGCCCGTGTGCGCATAGTGTACCAGATTTCCTGAATTCTCAAAAAGTTCTGACAGATCAACATATTCCCGGAGATACGGCACAAAGTGATCTTCGATAAAGTTATAACCAGTCAATTCATCCTCAGTGGCGTCATCCAGCTTATTATTCCAAGAGGTGATCGCCGTAATGAGTTCATTATTTTTCGCGAAATCAAGCTTACCGGACGAAACGATAGAATTTATGGTTCCTTTTGCAGGGTTATTTGTCGCTGCGATAATTACGCCCATCAAGACAGTATCCGGAACATTCACATCTTCGTTAAGCGGAGATGACCTTAGTATTTTCGCAAGGGATTTTGTACTCTTCATGACAAACTGATTTACCGCTATCGTCCTCTCTAACTCTTCGATATTGTAAATCATCTCGCTGCGCAGATTTTCGATCACTACTTTTCTGCCATCTCGCTCTTTAACATTGATCCACCAGGAATTAAGCATAAAAGCAGTCAAGACACCAATCACAACAATGCCTATTTCGCGACCAATATATTTCCAATCCTTGGAGCGCTGTGCCTTCCTGGATTTTGGATTCTTTTTCATAACTCCTCTAATACATAGGGTAACTTTCGCTCAGGCTACTGTGAAAAGACCATGCACCGCGGTACGAACTTGCTATGGTTCACTTCTTCTTCCACGCACCGATGATAAAGCCTGAAATAGTGAGCCCCACCATATCATACCCACCTGTAATCCATGCGAGCGCGTAGGGTTGTTTCGCGAAAATACCCCCTGTCATTACGGAGAGGTGGTGGAAGCAAAAAACGATAAGCAAGGCATAACCCGCTCCCTGCAGCCCGGAACTGACTCCTATTTTTCCAAATAGCCATGCCAGTGCATAGAGGGGCACAACAGATGCAATGAAATTGGTAATCCAAGCGCCAGCACCGGGAGGATTTGCTTCAACGGTAGCCATATCAAGTCCCACCATAGCCATCCATGGCTCGCCAAATAAGGGACCATACCAGACAAAGCCTAAGGCAAACAGGATAACAACACATACCAATATGGCAAGGTGATTGATTTTAGAGGGTTCCATAATCTGTAAGGGTTTAGTGATATGAAAATATACTACTTCATTCTCAAAACTTATAATAATCTAACGCTTCCCGCGATTATTTCCCTACAGCCACGTCAGTTTCCTTCGATAACTTCTGAAATACCCCGTTAGTCCAGCCAAAGCCGTCCTGGTTGGGGTATTCTCCGCCACCGCCCTCCTTCGACAAATCTTCTACGTTATATTTTTCAATGAATTTGTATGTGTTGATATACACTTTTTGATTCAATGCAAGCCACCGTTGTTTGATCTCCCCGGCAAGGGCATGGAATCCATAGTTTCTCAATCCTTTAATGGTAATCCATTCCAGCGGTGCCCATCCGTTGGGTGCATCCCACTGCTGCCCCGTGTTATTCAATGTTGATGGGACACCCCCGCCTTGCAGAAAAGAATCATTGATTTTTTTGGCTACCTGCTCCGCTTGCTGCTGGTCCGCAATTAAAAAGAACATCGGATACATCCCTGCGATAGAAAATACTTCCGTTTGTGCCCCTTCCCGGAAATTGAAATCCATGAAAAAACCTTTTTTCTTATTCCAGCAATATTTCGCGATGGCCTTTCTCCGGGCCTCACATTTTATTTTGTATTGATCTGCTTTGACCAGGTCATTGTTCAGTTCGTATGTTATCCATAGAGTGTACTCCAGATTATACAACAAGGCGTTGAGGTCCACAGGAAGAATATCCGTGGTGTGGATGGTATACAACTGGAACTTACCTTCTTTGTCATGCGAAAGCCAGCGGCTCGAAAAATCCCATCCCGATTCGGCAGCGGCGCGCAAATTACGGAGTACGTCCTCACGCTTGGTATCAGGCCAGATGGTCACAGCCTCATCTGCGGTTTTGACATCTTCCAGGTAGCTTTCTGCACGCGGCGTGGCGTTGTCATCCCAGTACCTGTTCAGAATTTCTCCATCGGGAAGCCTTACTACTCTTCTGAACGCAGCTTTCGTATCGTTCAGCTGTTCTGCACCATCCATCCAGAAAGCATATTCCTTTTCCATGTACTTACGGTAGCGCAGCAATACTGAATCACCCTGAGATTCGGCTAACAATGAGACCATGGCAGCATAAAACGGAGGCTGTGATCTTCCTAGGTAATACGTCCTGTTTCCATTTGGAATAAACCCGAGTGTATCAATCAGGTAGGAAAAGTTGTCGATCATATTGCGGATGGTTTCAATCTGATTGTCGGCCTGCAATCCCAGCATAGTGAAGTAACTATCCCAGTAATAGATTTCACGGAACCGGTCACCGGGGACAATATAGGGATACGGTAGTGGAATGAGTGTGCCGGTAATTCTTTTGTCGGCGGGACGTTTTAAGACGCTCCATAATCTGGTTACATGTTCATTCGCGGTAGCAGAATCAGTTTTGTAATCAGATTCGTTGCCTGGAATTTTAAAATTTTCGTTGAGGAATTCTTTTATAGACCCATCCGACTTATCCGCCAGTTTTTCATACTTGTCACGGATAAGTGCAACGTCATACTTTGGTATACAATCAACGAAAGTTTTGCGGTCGGGGAAAATATTTGGATTGGACTGCACATCATAAAACAAGGGACCATAAAGCTCCTCGGGTGGCTGAATCCTGACTTCGGTCTCATTGGAGGGCGCCTTAAATAGTGTGCATTGCGCCAGCAAAATAATGGCGGGCACGAGAAATAGTTTGCTCAAGATTGATTTGTTCATGCTATAATTCATGATCTGGTTAAAAGTTGGTCGTGATAGAATAATACTTCCTTAGGTTATTTTCATCATTTACATTCACTCCATTCAATTTTATATGTCTCATGGTTCCCGGTTCGTACCGCTGATTGTAACTTCTAACGATGAAAAGACAACCAACAAAAAGTACTGGCTTCGAAAGGTTGTTCATGGTTTAGCGTTTAGGATTGGCAATACTTAAATATAAGTCATTACAAACTTAAACACATCATTCAAACAGTGGCAGCACTTATGTTGAATCAGATCACTTTTCAAGTCCCCCTTCCGCAATGAGAATCAACAATGCCAACTTAATGGAGTCGGGTCCGCTTTTGTCATTCATCCACCATTCGTCCAGTGAATGTGCGCCACCACCTTTGCCACCTCGCCCGATGGTTACAGCGGGGATCCCCATCGAAATGGGAATATTTGAATCCGTAGATCCACGCGTCAGGTATGGCTCTGCTTTAAAGAATACTGTTGCAGCAAGCGATCGCTGGATGAGTGGCAACACTTCCGGAAGTTCGCCGGATGGCCGATCGCCAATTTTAATAATGGTAACGGTAAGCAACGGCCCTTGCTTTATCGTCTTGTTATAATCCGCCAATGCGCGATTCACTTCGTGATACAATATTTGTTCTATTGTTTTCAGCCGTTCAGGACTAACAGAACGCAGATCAACTTCCATCCATGATTCGAAAGGAATGGCATTAATAGATGTCCCACCGCCGACGCGACCAATATTGTAACTTGTTTTTGGTCCGCTTGATGTGTATGCCCCTGCAGCCTGATCAAAGTAGGCTATCGCCTTGCCGGCGGCATGATGCGGGTTACCTAAACCAAACGCACTCCAGGAGTGACCGCCCGGCCCCTTGAAGGTAACCTTGTAGCGAACAGAACCCAGTGCCTGGTTATTGATCCTCCCGATTTCTCCTCCGTCGATTGAGATCCAGGAATCAATTTTAGGGTCATTCTTTTGAAAAAGGTGTTTGACACCTCTGAGGTCCCCAGGCCCTTCCTCACCAACGGTTCCAATGAGCAGAACATTGGATGTCGTTTTAATATCTGACTTATTCATTGCGCGCAATACAGCGAGTACCATCGCCAGGCCACGGGTATCGTCTCCAATGCCGGGCGCAAACAGAGTATCTCCTCCAAATTTAACGGTAACATCTGTTTCCTCAGGAAATACGGTATCGATATGGGCATTTAGGACAACTGTTCTTCTGTTATCTTTCCCTTTCCGCAGGGCCAGCACGTTTCCTACTTCATCTATCCATACTTTGTCCGCACCTGCTTCCTGCAACATTTGCTTAAACCGCTCTGCGCGCCGTTGTTCCATGAATGGCGGTGCTGGTATCTCCGTTA
>JAOUDZ010000182.1 GCA_029858965.1 Cyclobacteriaceae bacterium | reverse complement strand
CAGGAAGAACAACTCCCTGGACGTGGGAACAACTCGATAAGCTCGCACAAAACCAATAAAAATAATTTCGGTCCGCGTCAGCGTTACATGGCGTTACCTGGCCAGCGGATCAGGGCGAAGCTGAAACTTGAATACTTTGCTCGGTGTGCCTTTCCCACCCTCCATATGAAAAGGGGCACGGGTGCTTACTGTTGCCCACAACCCACGACCTTTCCAGCCTGCATTCGGGTCGTCTATTCTGCCATCCATCCATTTGGTATAAAATCCCAATGGATATGGTACGCGCATAACAACCCACTCCCCATCTTTAAGCGCAAGCAATGCTTCTGATTCATTACCGGTGTTGATCGGAACATTTTCGCCTAGGCCAAAGGTATTAAATTGATCTACCCAGGTATAATAGCTTGCTTCAGCGCTTCCGGATGTTGTCACACCCTGAAGTTGGGGCAAAGGTTCGGTATAGAATGTCCACCCTTCAGGACAATGTTGGCCTGTTGCATCCGGACCGTTTAGCGACCCATTGCATTTTCTCCTGTCGAAACTGGCCATGTGTCCGCTTGCCAGCGGTACCCAAACCACACCTTCCCTGTCGACGTCCATACCACGCGGCGAAAATCCTTCCACAGGCTCGCCCGAAGCATCCACCGGCAGTTCGTAGTACTCTACCAATGCCGTTGCTGGAGGGTTTGATCCTGGATCCAGGCGAATGACAGCGCCGGGATATCCCAGCGATGACCCCCAAACTGATCCGTCTGCAGCCGGGGAAACCGCATAAAGCCCTTTCGCGATCCGCTTGTCCATGGCAGGATTAACCGGCTCGCCGGGCTCTACGTATGCATCCCGTTTGCCATTGCCATTGGTGTCCAGGATGAGCGCCGTCCAGCCTTGTGAGGCTTCCTCATCTCCGGTCTCCTCATACTTTTTGGTGTCGAGCCATCCGATTACTTCACCTCCACCGCTGGTCCACAGGGTATTGTTTTCATCTTCAGCAAACATCAGGTGATGCGTACTGAAGCAGGTACTGATGTGTGTATACTTTTTCGTCCTGGGATCATAAAAACCAATATGGCGGCTGGCCCTGCTCAGGGGGAAAAGCTTAGCCGATGGATGATCGGATCCTTCCTTACAAAAATCCGGATTGTCGGGTGGCCGTACTGCTGCCGTTATCCAGACCCTGCCCTTATCATCGAACATCGGATTGTGAACATTGGCTTTACTGTTCCATATAACTTCATCTCCCCAATAGGGAGAGGGTTGTAGCATCTGCGGCGCGGCGGCTGGTTCTGTATTCGGATCCCGTACAGTAAGCGGTACCTGGCTTGTTGTGTTATCAACCGGATTCAGGACCGGCAGGTAATCTGCACTTAATTCCAATGCGCCATACAGCGGTCCGTCTGCATTTACTGTAGGATTCCTCCGATCGGTGGCAACGACATCGTGGAGATATGCCTTGGGGTCGGCCCAATCCCATTGCGTGATAACTACATTTCTCTCCAATCCTTTTGGCCGTGGCGGTGCTTGCGGCACTTCACCGGCGGCAATCCGATCGGTCCAATCGGCGAACATTTTGAGTAACTCCTCTCGGCCAGCCTGGTGCATCCCGGAGACCATATTGCCACCGGCCTGGCCTGATTGCAATCGGCGTTCCCATGCCTCTTCCGAGGACTTGAATGTGCCCAGTGATTCCTGAAATTCCCGCGTACCTTTGCTGCCCAATTGATGGCAGGCCATACAAGTACCTGATTTTACAACTCTTAAAAATTCTGCCTGAGTCTTAATGCCTTCCGATACGCCATTCCCTGATGG
The DNA here is from genome assembly GCA_029858965.1 of Cyclobacteriaceae bacterium. GTDB lineage: Bacteria > Bacteroidota > Bacteroidia > Cytophagales > Cyclobacteriaceae > Chryseolinea. The sequence continues at coordinate 3,255 of JAOUDZ010000182.1, read as the reverse complement.
TCCTGTGCCAGGAAACGTACTTCTGTCTGGCACATGAAGAAGGGAAAACCAATACCCTGCGGGGTAATATTGCGCTGCAGCATGGGGATTGGGTGCCACCACGGCGTCCAGGTTTAATGTGCTGCCCGGCTTGGCTTCTTTTTTTGGTGAATCCACCAGTCCGTAGCCACGTACCCAAACGCTGTAGTTTGCCTCCGGAAGTTCAGGTATCACGTAATTGCCATTGTCATCTGTCACCACAATTTTGGCATACCGGGTAGGAAGATCATGCGTCTCCGCGATCACCCACACCCCTGCTTCGGGCCCATTTGAACCCGTGACCACCCCACTGATATCATTATCCTTAGCCTGGGTTGATTCTTTTCCGGTATTGCAGGCACTCAACCCAAGTAGAATGGGGAATAAAATAACAAACAGCGCCTTGGTTATAAGGAAGCTTTCTTCCTTTGCATAGACAATAGGCGGGCAGATTGATCCTTTTTTCAATTTCATATTAACGTTTCTTTAGTTAAATGAAGATTTTCAGACGTACAATCTAATATAGCATTTTTAAAGATGCACTGACCAAAGTAGGGTTGAAAAAGCACATCGATGTGATTGGTATAACAAATCAATGTGGCGAATACGAATCATCGCAATGCCAGGCCAACAAAAATTATGTTTGCAATAACGTAGGAAGCTACAACAATTGCCGACCCATAACGGTTGACTGTCAAAGCCCTTTCTTCCTTTCCAGCATCAACAAATTTGAGGGAGATTGCAGAAACAACGAGGGTCATCAAGATTGACAAGAAGGTCAGGGAATGTAATGTATCCACCAGGGTAAAAGATGAAGACTCTGGCAGCAGCGAATCAATGATGTATTTGTTACCCACAGCGGCAAAAAGACCCCCAACCGGCAAACCAAAACGGGGTTCCAGTTCGGAAGGGTGAGGCGTAAAGCTGACAATAGCAATGAGAAATGCGATGTACATGCCGATAAAGATTTTCATAAATAATCCCCACGCATCCCTTTCAATATCCATTTCAATTTTGAATGCTGAAAAAACCTGATTGTCTGCTGAGCTATCTCCAAAACCAGTTGTATAACTATTATCTCCAACCAACACCTTAAAATTCTCTATTTCCCAGCCGTCAATGGCTTCCTCATCATCGAACTGGCTTCCCTTTGTGTCGGCCACAAATACCAGGAGCGTATTGTCAAATAAGGTATTTTCAATCTGTACCTTAAGGTGTTGTCTGTCAAATGGAAAATCTTTTACATCCCATCGCTCCTTCATGGTACATTTCATTTTCATAATAGTCCAGGCTTTGCCGTCTATGCTGTCCATAATAATTTCAGGTGGCTCTATTGTTTTTGCATTGGGGATATCCAGCTGTTTTGAAAAGTCAAAATCAGGATTGTCGTAAACAAACCACAACCAAAAACGAATGGTGTATTCCTTGTCGTGGAAATTGATGTCGTGCACACTGATTATATAAGCCCCTATCTTAACAGTGTCCGGACCATTGTTTGCGGACATCAAATCCTCCCCCTGGGTGTGGGCATTTGTTACAATGCCTGAAAACAAAATAATAGCGAGGATGAATATTTTTTTCATGGCTGGTGGAGCTGAATCAAAAACATATTTTTTTGAGGTGATTTGAGCGGTGTCCGAACGAAAGATTAATGAAGGCAGCTATTGTTGTTGTCTACCCACTTTACACTTCTCTTAGCGTACCTTCAATAGAATATGTAAGTTTACTAACCAAAATCATGACACACAAAATTATGAATAGCCCTTCCATTGATTCAGCCTCCATCCGAAATCAGTTTCCTTCGCTACAGCGAAAGCACAACAACCTTCCACTGGTGTTTCTGGATGGGCCGGCCGGAACCCAGGTACCTCAATCCGTAATCGATGCCATCACGCACTATTACAAAAATTCAAATGCCAATTCACATGGAACGTTCATCACAACCCATGAAACAGACCTGGTAATCCACCATATGCGTGTTTGCATGGCAGCCCTCCTCGGTGCAGAAAGTGAGGACTGTATTTCAATCGGGCAAAATATGACTACCCTTAACTTCTCACTTTCCAGGGCCATTTGCCGCATGCTAAAAGCTGGTGATGAAGTGCTGATCACACAATTGGACCACGAAGCGAACCGAGGGCCGTGGTTAACGCTGCGCGAAGCTGGTGTGATTGTGCGTGAAGTCAATCTTTTGCCAAACGGATTGCTGGATTATGACGACTTCGCGAAAAAGATAAATGAAAACACGCGATTGGTATGCATGGGCATGTCGGCCAACAGTATTGGTACAGTGAACGATTTCAAATTGATCCGTGCATTAACTTATCGATACAACGCATGGCTATTGTTAGACGCGGTTCATTATGCTCCCCACTTCTCCATAGACGTAAGAGACATAGGCTGCGATTTTCTCTTGTGCTCCGCTTACAAATTTTATGGGCCCCATGTAGGCATTCTTTACAGTAAACCCGGACTGTTAGACCAGTTACCCACGGATCGGCTGCGCACCGCAGGTCAAGTGGCACCGGAAAACATCGAAACTGGGACTTTAAATCATGCTGCTATTGCCGGGGTTGCCGCCGCAGTTGTATTCATAGCCGGTATTGGAAACGGAAATACCCTGAGAGACAAGCTCGTGGACGCATATGCTAAAATCAGCGCCCATGAATACTTGCTTGCCAGCAGACTTTATAATGGGCTGCGCAAAATTCAGGGGGTTACCGTGATCGGACAGGATTTCGCAACTACCGCTAGAACACCAACGGTATCCTTCACGGTGGAAGGAAAAACACCGACCCAGGTTTGTGAGCAGCTTGCGTCCCAAAATATTTGCGCCTGGGATGGCCATTTTTATGCCATTCATGCCATTGAAGTGTTGGGGTTACTGGAAAATGGTGGGGTTACGCGAATGGGAATTTCCGTTTACAACACACCAGAGGAAGTTGATTTTGTGCTGGCTGAAATTGAGAAGATCGCCCCCTAAATGGATTGCTTATCCGGGCAAGGTTAGTTCATTTAGTTGCATCAGTTATCGCACGCATAGGCCATGACGTCATTGCGCGATCGATTCAAGTACACGATATGGAAGTAACCGTCAGACTGGGATTGAAAGAGAACTGGAAGCAATTCACGTTGCTTGTATTCATCAATGCCTTTGTCGGTGGAATGGTGGGGCTTGAACGAACGATTATCCCGCAAATTGCCGAAGCAGATTTTGGACTAGCAGCCAAGACTGCT
>JAOUDZ010000181.1 GCA_029858965.1 Cyclobacteriaceae bacterium | reverse complement strand
TGTAATTGATATCCCGACGGACACGGAATTAGGAGGACTCTCACAAAAAGTAGTGGCGAATAATTTCACTTTCAAGGAAGTAACTTCAGCAGCGGATAAGAATCCTATACCGGTTTTCGCGAAGGAGCGGGAAACACCCATCAAGTACATCGTCTTTATTTCAAAAGAAAACAGAACCTATGACGAGATCTTTGGGCAGCTGACTTCCGGCCGTGGTGACTCCTCCCTGGCGCGTTATGGGACACATGTATCTTTTGCTAATCAGAAAAAAACTGCGTCGGTTGCGGATGCTACGGTGATGCCCAATCATCTGGCACTGGCGGATCAGTTTACAATTAGTGATAATTTTTATGTGGATTCGGATGTGTCTGCTGATGGCCATGTATGGCTAACCAATACCTATCCCAACGAATGGATGGAAACACATCACCCTGCAACCTCCGGTGGAAGGAGAGAGCAAAAAGAAAAATCGAACGCCCCCGGTAAATTCGGTATGACGGGTTCTGCCGGTGCCATCTTCCCGGAAGACTACAACCAGGATGGTTCCATGTGGGAACATCTCGAACGCCATGGTATTGAGTTTTTCAACTTTGGATTTGGCGTCGAGTTTGGTCCAGGTACTTTTTCTGATTCTACTTCTACCTTCAAGTATGGAGGCGTCCGGTATTTGGTGAATTACCCTACACCGGGCCCATTGTACAATAGAACCTCCAGAATATTCCCAACCTGGAATATGGCCATACCCGACCAGTTTCGTGCTGACATGTTTATCAAGGAGATCAATGAGAGATTTATTGATCAAAAAAAGGATTTACCTCCTGTTCTCACACTGCAATTACTCAATGACCATGGTGCGGGAGAACGTTCATACGCAGGATTTCCATTCAAAGAAAGTTACATGGCTGACAACGATTTGGCCCTGGGCAGGGTAGTAGCGTATCTGAGCCATTTGCCGCAATGGAAAAATATGTTGATTGTTGTTACGGAAGATGATGCCCAGGACGGAAACGATCACATTGATGCACACCGCAGTATATTGATGGTGATTTCGCCCTATGCGAAACGGAGTTTCAGCAGCCATCAGCACTATAGCTTTGGATCAATATTCAAAACCTTCTGGAATGTGTTGGGTATTCCCTACCTCAATCAATATGACTTTGGTGTAACCGATATGCGCGATTGTTTTATGGATGAGCCAGATCTTACACCCTACAACGCACTGCCTTCAGATCTCCGAATATTTGACCCCCAGTTCGCGCTGGATCCATTGGATGAAAAATTTGACTGGGAGGGTTTAAAACTCTCGCCCAAATTGGATGACCCGGGGGAAATAAAGCGGGCACGTGAAAATGACAAGGACAGGGAAGAGAATCTTTAATAGGGGCATTTAACAAATCATCATAAATTGCGGTCATGAATTTTAAACTGAATCTAGCTGTTGTTATTGTTTTTTCATATTTTATATCCTCCTGTAATTCTGAGCGCCAGCCTGCGAGCGTCCTGGATTCCCTTTCACAGCAACTGGCAGAAGGACGGATACAGCTTCCCAATGGCTGGTCATTAAGCCCTGCAGGGAAGACAATACCGCTGGGAGACTTTCCCATGAACCTGGTCTTATCTCCTTCGGGTAAATTCATGGCGGCTACGAACAATGGCCACGGCCGGCAAACGATCACGTTGATTGATCCTGTTTCGGAAAAGATCTTTGACGAGGTAGAAATAAAGAAATCCTGGTACGGGTTGGTATTTAATAAGGCGGAAACCCGCTTGTATGCATCTGGTGGTAATGACAACATGATCGTCGTTTACGAAATCAACAATGCCCGGTTGGAAAAGATAGACTCCATTGTTCTAGGAAAACCCTGGCCCGTTAGAATATCACCCGCAGGGATAACGTTGGATGATGAAGCAGGGACTTTGTTTGTGGCAACAAAGGAGGACAACGCGTTATACATCGTAGACCTGACCACAAAAAGGTCTAAGAGACTACCACTGGGTAAGGAGGCCTACGCATGTCTGTTGAGTCCCGATCGAAAAAGTCTCTATGTATCCTTGTGGGGCGGAGATAAAGTGGCGGTTATTGATCCCGTAAAGGTTAAAATAGAGTCAACCATAGCAGTGGGCAGTAATCCCAACGAAATGGTGCTTACCAAAGACGGAAAGTATCTTTTTGTAGCCCATGCCAATGACAACGGAGTCTCTGTTATTCAAACTTCTGCATCGCGGGTAATCGAAGTTTTTAATACGGCACTCTTCCCTGATTCGCTGGCTGGAAGCACACCAAACGCCCTCACACTTTCGGCTGATGAAAAGAAGTTATACGTCGCCAATGCGGACAATAATTGTCTGGCTGTATTTGATGTATCTGAACCGGGTGATGGCAAAAGTCTTGGATTTATACCTACGGGTTGGTACCCCACTTCCGTAAAAGTTTTGAATAACAAAATATGGGTAACAAATGGCAAAGGTGGCAGATCGATGGCGAATCCCAAAGGACCTAATCCTTATAAACCCAGAACAGATGAGACGGAGTATATTGGTGAGCTTTTCAAAGGTACTTTAAGCATTGTGTCTGAACCTGATGTTGAAACATTAGCACTATATTCCAGGGCAGTGTACATGAACACACCGTATTCTCGGGAAATTGCAGCAGTGGCTGATGGCGAGGCAGGGAATCCCATTCCACGCAAAGCCGGTGAAGTAAGTCCGATCAAACATGTCTTCTATATTATTAAGGAAAATCGCACGTATGATCAGGTGCTTGGTGATATGCCGAAAGGTAACGGCGACTCTACGCTTTGCCTTTTTCCGCAGCGCGTGACGCCAAATCAGCATGCGCTGGCGAACAATTTTGTGCTGCTGGACAACTTTTATGTCAATGCCGAAGTGAGTGCAGACGGACACAACTGGTCGATGGCTGCGTATGCCAATGACTATGTGGAAAAAGTCTGGCCCACGAGCTACAGTGACCGTGGTGGGACGTACGATTATGAAGGGACACGGGAAATTACGTTTCCTAAGTATGGATTTATCTGGGACTATTGTAATCGTGCTGGGGTGAGCTATCGAACGTATGGAGAATTTATTCATGGCGGTAACGCGACGGTATCATCATTGGAGGGTCATTTTGATAATGATTTTCCTGAATACGACCTTACCGTATCCGATCTGACCAGGTTTGAAAGATGGAAATACGATTTTGACTCCTTGCTGGCTATAGATGCCGTTCCGCAGTTGAGTACAATTCGTTTACCGAACAACCATACCGCAGGAGCGCGGGTAGGTATGCCAACACCTCGCGCGATGGTGGCCGAAAATGATCAGGCCCTCGGAAAACTCATTGAACATCTGAGTCACAGCAAAATTTGGAAGGAGTCCGCTGTCTTTGTCCTGGAAGATGATGCACAAAATGGCCCCGATCATGTGGATGCCCATCGCTCTCCGGCACAGGTGATTAGTCCTTATGCCAGAAGAAATGCTGTTGTAAGCAGGATGTATTCCACGGCTTCTGTGCTTCGCACCATAGAGTTGATTTTAGGGCTGCCGCCGATGAGTCAATACGATGCAGCGGCAACGCCCATGTGGGAGTGCTTTACGGACAAACCGGATGTACGCGCATTTCAGGCTGTGCCGGCGCAATACAATCTAAAAGAGATGAATACAAAAGTCAGCAGTATATCCCGACAATCCGATGAGTTTAATTTGGAGATGGTGGATGCAGCGCCCGATCTTGCTTTCAGCGAAGTCATTTGGAAAGCAGTAAAAGGACTTGACAGTGAAATGCCCGCGCCCGTTCGGAGTGCTTTTATTAAACCTTTTGATGAAGCGGAGGGTGAATGATGCTTTTGGTGCGTCAAACGTAATCTGATTCCAGGGTTGAGAGCCTACGGGGTAGAAAGAAGTATTTTTCGCAGCACTAAATGGATTATAAGGAATTAGGCCTATATTCCATTTGCAACTACCTCACTCCAGATGAAAGAAAAAAAGGACAGTCCGGGCGTTTATTTTCCGCCACCCCTGCTTTATGTGCTGACGTTTTTCCTGTCTATTCTTGTGCAGCGATTTATTCCGCTCAGTATGGCGTTTTTTAACTCCGAAATTGCCGGAATTGCCGGCAAAATATGGATAGGCATTGCCGTTGCGCTTGTGCTACCCGCACTGATAAGGTTTTTCAGAACAAAAAACACGGTGATACTAATCAAGCCGGCTAACTCTTTGCAGACCGCCGGTATATACAGCTTTACGCGCAACCCAATGTATCTCGGACTTTTGATCTTATATATGGGTATAGCCTTCCATATTGGAAATTGGTGGACGTTTATGCTCGTACCTATTTTGATTCTAATTGTAAATAGATTCGTAATCCGGAATGAAGAAGAGTACCTTGAAAGGGCTTTTGGAAAGGATTATTTGGAATATAAAAATCGGGTAAGGCGTTGGATATAATTACAGCCAATTTTTGAGCGTATAAGGGGAATATGAAAATGGTATTTTTTTCCTGTTCTTCACTGATCGATAATCGTCTTTCACGCTGGGCGAAATAATCAGTAAGTATTATTATTATCGGCAACATGTGAACCGCGATGAATTTTCAAGGTGTCCGTTGTCGTTTTTAACAAGTCTTAGACGGGAAATAGTTTAGCGGACGAATATGCAGCCTGTGGAGAATGAGGATTATAGTGGACAAAATTGAAAAGACATGAAATTTGTAATGCTGTTCTTAGTCTTTGCTTTTACAGTACAGTCAGCCCTTGGCCAGGACGAAATCAAGGCAACGGCTCAGGCAAGCTTTCAAAGGGATATCGAGAAACTCGCAAACCAAAAAAATATGCAGGACGCATTTTCTATAATTGATGCGCTGGAGCCGACGACCAGGAAAGATCTCATTGAGCTAACGGAGATACCTTCACCGCCATTTATGGAACAACGGCGCGCAGAGCGGTTCAAGCAAATGTTGCAGGAAGCAGGTGCGGACAAAGTATGGATAGATGAAGTAGGAAACGTGCTGGCCCTGCGGAAAGGGAAAGATAACAGAAGAACAGTTGTCCTAAATGCCCATATCGATACCGTA
>JAOUDZ010000180.1 GCA_029858965.1 Cyclobacteriaceae bacterium | reverse complement strand
AATAATTTTCAAAAGCTGGTGAGCGAAGGTGTGTTCATGCAGGATAAGGAGGAATGCCTATATATATATGAACTGGTAATGAACGGCCGATCGCAAAATGGAATTGTCGCCTGCGCATCGGTTGACGATTACATGGAAGGACGGATCAAAAAACACGAACTCACGCGGCCCGACAAAGAAACTGACCGCAAGAATCATGTGCGTATTTCAAGGATGCATGCGGAACCTGTGTTCTTCGCCTATCCGGCCGATAAGGCACTTGATGATATGGTTGAGGCAATAAAGCTAACCAAACCGGTATATTCATTTGCATCAGATGATGGCATACAACACCGTTTCTGGGTGGTGAATGAACCAAGGCAGATTCAGGATATCATCACGGCATTCGAAAAAATGCCGGCTACGTATGTTGCAGACGGACATCATCGTACAGCAGCGGCAGCGTTGGTAGGCAACGATCTGAAAAAGGAAAATCCAAACCACACCGGTAAAGAATCCTACAACTATTTTCTGGCTGTTCACTTTCCGGACAACCAGCTAACCATATTGGATTACAACCGCGTGGTGAAAGACCTCAATGGACACACGGTGGAATCATTCTTAGCCGGGCTGGCCAATGCGTTTGATGTGGAGAAAAAAGGTAAGGAAGCCTATCGGCCATCGCACCTCCACGAATTTGGGATGTATCTGGCGGGAGAATGGTATGCGCTGACGGCTAAGCCTGGCATGTACAATGATCATGATGCTATCGGGGTGCTGGATGTCACCATCCTCTCGGACAAAGTTTTGAAACCGCTCCTCAATATCCACGACCTGCGTACCGATAAGCGAATTGATTTTGTAGGCGGCATGCGTGGTCTGAAAGAACTTGAACGTAGGGTGGACAATGGTGAGATGGCTGTCGCTTTTGCACTTTACCCTGTTTCCATGAAGCAACTGATTGACATTGCAGACAGTGGCGAAATCATGCCACCAAAAACCACCTGGTTCGAGCCCAAGCTAAGAAGTGGTTTGGTTGTGCATGCGTTTTAACCACGCGAGATGGGGGTGCTTGCGAATATGTCTTCCCCGGCTGCTCAGCGGATTTTCTCCTAGCTGTGACCCCGTGACTATTTTCTTTTGATACGTGTTGTCGAATCTCCTTCACCGCCCGAGAAGGCAGACCCATTGTTAGTCATGATATAAGTAGCTTTCGAAATGGCAATTTCGGTAAAAGTGCTATTTGGGACAGGATCAGAAAGTGCAATGGTATAGCTGCCACTGGTAGGAGATGCTGGTTTCAGTTGAAAGGTAATCGAAAGCAGGAGATCGCCCGACTTATTTACATAGCACGGGGCATCAATTGTAAAGCCTGTGGTAACATTGTCTAGCGTGCCATACCTGACGCGGGCCTCCAGAATACTGTAGCTATAAACATCCGAGCCGCCAATCGTAAATGCAATGGAAACTTCATCGTCAGGGAATGTGTAAATCCATTGCCCGCCAAGGGAGGCGAAACTGGCGGCAGGATTATCGTCGCTGCATGATGCAAAATACGTCGAAACAAGGATAAGAAAAATGGGCAGAGGCCTGAGTCTCATATGATGGATGTTTAAGTAGTTAACCGCATACTGTTCGATGGTAAGTAGTCCTTAGCATTAACATTCTAATAGCTACTCGCAGGAAATATTTTACTGAAATGTTGTGACGTCTTTAAAAAATTTCCAAAAACGGTCCATAACACTATAACATGTTTCACAAAAGTAGTATAAGATGTCTTTCAAATGCTTTCCAGGTCAATAATTAATTTCAATCCCCGATTGGTTTACCGGCCACTCTGCCGGATTATATTCTTCCTTTTCACCAAGTTTCTTTAGCAGGTACAAATGTGACCTCAGTGCAGAAAAAATGGTTGGATAAACTTTATACGGCACACCGAATTCCCGGCAGGTTTGCTGCACTATTTTTGTGACCGCAGGCAAATGAACCTGGCTTATTTTTGGAAAGAGATGATGCGCAACGTGCAGGTTAAGCCCTCCGCTTATCCAGGTAATGATTTTATTGTTGGGCGCAAAATCGGCAGTAGTTGATAGTATGTGTCTTGGAAAGGATTTGTGAATGATACCGTTTTCATCAGGTTCCGCATACACTGTATGGTCAGAAAGATGGGTAACCTGGAAAACAATACCCAGGGTTATACCCATGACAAGGTTCCCGGCAAGAAACCCGGCGACAATCTGCCAGGCAGGGACATCAACAACAAGTATGGGAATGATAAGGGTATACGAGACAACAAATAACTTCGTGAAGATAAGGTACAACACATCGCCAACGCTATGTTTTGGTACTTGCACATTGCCGATAGTTTTCCTGGCAATCGAAAAAAAATCAAGGAAGAAGATTTTAAAAAGAGTGGAAAGTGAATACAGTACGAATATGTAACGATGTTGAAATTTATGAAAACGGTAATATTTTGCCCTGGGATGAAACCGGAATAACCCAAAAGAATCTATGGCGGAATCATAGACGGGGATATTGGGAACATGGTGGTGAGAGAGGTTGTGATTATACTCCCACATGTGACTGTTGATGCCGATGAGGTCAAAGACACGGTACATCACCTTATTCAGCCAGGGGCGTCTGGAATAGGATCCATGACTGCCGTCGTGTGCTATGCCAACCGACATCAGAAACATGGTAAAATGAAAAGCGATTTGAAGCAAAAAAAGAAACCACCCATGAAACTGATTGGATACTATGCAGGCATAAAGACCACCCCACATACCCAGCTGAAGTACTGTTTTGCGGTACATGCCCGGGTCGTCCTGCTTTTTTAAGCCCGTTGTTTTGAAATAGTCATTAACCCGCTGGCGAAGTGTGGTGAAAAAATTGTCATCGTCATCTTGATAGACAATTCTTTTTGTCAGATTTTCTTCGCGCAATACTTTGAACATGGTCGGGTCTGTTGTTAAATCCGCTACGCGATGAAGAGGTCAACATCACAATACCAAGATAACAATTTTCATCCTGATGCCACGCCAGGCGGGCACGACTTTCAGCAGATGATTGAATAATGGATAATAACAGACAGACTTTGCAGACCTCACTGACTTTCAGACTTTGTGGACTTTACGGAATCTCAATTATGCTTTGCTCTTGAGGAAATCCGCACTCTCCTGCTTGCCTTTCTTCATCTCGATAAAATAATTATTTGGTTACCGTATTAAAATACACAATGGCCACTCAAAATGCGAAGGGAATTTGAGTAGTGGGGTGAAGACTTGAAGCATATTAGATCCAGGTTATCCTTCCTGTTTGAAAAAAATCAGTTAGGGTGATGAAGGCAATTTATCGATCAGCATGCAATAAGTGTTGCTGCAAATCAGTTTAGCGCGATACCAATCACAAACCCTACCCAGGGCTTCTTGTTGTAAATCCACACGGCACGATCGGAATTCAACAGGTGATCAAATCCTGTAGCCAGCCCGAAGCTGGCAAAGTTGGTCTCCAGAAAAGCAGCCAGGCCGTATTCCAGGATCATTCCGTTGTATTCTTTGATGATGGATGTTGTGGTGGTGGAGGGCCCGATAAACGTTGTTCCCGGTCCGGCCAGTATTCCAACATCAAATCCCCGTTTCACTATTTTATATTGATTTTTTCCAAGCGGATCTTGCTTTCCTTCTATCCGGTAATAGTCATGTCTCCACCCGGCATAAAGCGCTGCGTTGAGTTCAGCAGTCAATTGTGTGTTAAGTTCATCGGTTGCCGGCCGGTATTTGAAAAAGACAGAGGTGATATCGATATCCAGGCTTGCTTTACGAAATCGCGATGGTATAGCGTAAAGGCTATCGGCCTGCTGCAGCGGCAAGGTCATTTTCGGTTGACCTATTTTCTTGTCTGTCACCGGATATACAATGACTTTTTCCGCATCGATATCCAGGTATACTTTTTCAACCGGCCCTTTTCCTGCAGTATGTTTGTAATAGCCATTGTCGAAGCCATGCAGGGAAGATTTTTCAATAACAGAGCAGGAATAGTGCAACCCAACGCCTAAGAAGAAAACGATGTACTTAGCTTTTATCCAGCCCATACTACAGTTGGTTTGGCGTAGTGAAGATAGACAATTTTCCCCTCCCGCATATCGTTGGCTGCCTGCTTACGCGCAACACTTGAACCAGTCCGGCAGCGCTAATTATTTCTTACCGTCATCCTGACCGGCGGCTAAGTAGGAGGCCGTCAGCACAAATACGGGCGCTCTATCACTTCATTGCATTTTAAAGGCTAATTTTGCAGTATTCCTGGTCCCGCTAACAAACGAATTATGATGATTACAAGATTCTGGCAAATACTGAAGGATGATACTAAAAGAACTTTTGAAGTGTGCGGTCAGGTAGCCAATGAGAATTCGTTCACCAATAAAACGTACGCCATGCAAAAAGCCGGCATGCATGTAAGTTGCATGACGCCACCTGTAACGAATAAGACTTCAAGTAAAGACCTTGTCAGGATTACGGGTTATACCAAAGAGGTGGGTTTGCAGGAAAGACTTTTGAAGGAATACAGGGAAATAACACTGACATCGTACGACGAATGGTAATGAGGAATCAAAGCATGCTATGCGCTTAATTAATTTAAGGTCCTCTCCAAAACAGGTTCCGCCAAAGTAGTACGACACAACGTCCACCATACGCTGAATTTCTAAATAAATTGTTTCCCTAAAGAATTAGCCCTATATTGTTGCAAGGCTTCAAGCTGTATTATATCTTTTTACACAATCCTTCTTTCTATGCCTATTGCAATTAAAAAAATAGCGTTTAAAATTGCCAAGTGGGTGGGAATTGTTCTGGGATCTGTCATCGTCATCGCCATCGGTATATCCGCTTTCGTTTATATACAATTCGAGCGGGACCTGAACAGGACGTATACCGTTGCAGAAAGTAATTTGCAGATACCAGCGCCGGATTCATTGATTCTTGCACGGGGCAAGCGGGTGGTAGAGTTGCACCATTGTAACGGCTGTCACACGGAAAGTCTCAAAGGCCATACCTTTGAAATGCCTGATTACTTTGGGGCGCTTAGTCCCGCTAACCTGACAAGCGGGAAAGGCGGTATCGGCAATGCATATACCGATGCGGA
>JAOUDZ010000076.1 GCA_029858965.1 Cyclobacteriaceae bacterium | reverse complement strand
AAACCCTTTATATTGTCTCCATTCATCCCGTGTTTAATCAATATCGCATTGGTGGTAATAGGATCCTGGTAAGAGAATTGTCCAGCATTCTTCTGGAAGTAGCTGTAACAATCCGCTTGTGCCTTTATAGCCATCTTCTCATCGCGCGATCCGCCGAGACCAATATAGCTGAAAGGGAGGATAGCCACAAGATTATGGTGGGATTGCATGGAGGATTGCAGCGGATTACCTGGAGATTCTTTCTTTGACTCAGTGATAAATTCCACCCTGCCGCTGGAGAACTGAATCTTATTTATTTCCTCCTTTTTTACTGTGTATGTCAGGGTTTCTCCCTGGTGTACAAATTTTATATAGGTGTCCCCCATTTCCGTTACCTGCCCTTTCTTCTCTTCCCCGTCCAGCATAACGATTTTATCCACCACATCAGCCTGGGCGCCCAATTTCCCGGTTTGCAATGCAGCAATCGCGAAGATCAAAAAGAATAATTTCTTGCATGACGTATTCATAAAGACATTTTTTGGACTAACAACTTGCAAGGCATATTGTTTTTTGAAAGTGCCGGAAAACGGTGAAATTATAAAATAGTATAATCCTTTTTGCGCTCGCAGACTCAATGGGCTTACCATAGCCAACCCATCCAAATGCTATGGTGGTATTTGATTGTATTCTCGAAGGCAGGTGCCTCGCTAAAAAATTTATCCCAATTGGCACCTCGGCGTGATCTTCATTCCAGCCATGACAGAATCCTCCATTTGTACTTCGGTAGATGGGTGATGTGCATGCATCACGGCTTTTACATTTGTACACTTAAAATATTAGAAGCGGCTGGCGAAGTGCTCCTCATTCCAAATTCCTTTTGTGATTTTAAAGCGTTATATATATCGGGTTCTGGGAATCCACGTCTCATCATAAAAAGATTCCAACGGACCAGAATTCTGAAGATAGCATTCCAACCTTTTCCGGGAGTTGTTTGAATCCAGTTGTCTTCCGTCCCTTGAGGGAGGCTCGGACTAGGGTAAAAGTCAAACGATCCGTCATCATTTTTTTTCAGTCCTTTTCAGGAATCGATCTAATGGCAATGTGCCTGATAATAAACACCTTCATTTCCTGTTTCAACTCCTTTTTCAATTGATCGTATGCCTCCTTTTTATCTGCCAGGTCATTTAATTTGCTCAATATCGTGTCGCAGTAGGCAAAATCCCTCAACATATCCAAAAAGTCTTCATAATTTAGCAATTGGTCTATTTCAATGCTGAATTCGGGGAATTCCTTGAGGAAGAGTTGTTCGTATTTTTCCAAATGGGCTGTTTTTTGGAATCAGTTTGAGCAATTTTATATGTTCAAATATCTTTGACCTTTATATTTAAAGTAAGTAACGCCAAGTAAGTTACGGTTACTCGTTTCCATCATTTTGAAAGAAAGCAAACAACCTTCCAAGACCCAGGTATTGGACCAATTGTCCAGAATACTGAGAAGCCACGTGTTTCGCAACTCAGATATGTTGCGGAATTTTCTGTCATTTATCGTCCAGGAATCGTTGAAAGAAGACGGGATGGCATTGAAACAATACAGCATCGCTATCCATGCTTTTGGAAGGAATCCGGATTTTGACGCGACCGCTGACCCTATTGTCAGGATCCAGGCCGGCAGATTGAGACGAAATCTTGAATTATACTACCAGGATGAAGCTGGAGATGATACCGTGGTCATTTCTTTGCCAAAAGGCAGCTATGCACCGACGTTCACTTATCTGGAAATCAAAGATTCTTCCAACCATTCAGACGGTGAGAAAACAACGAAGGTCAATAACTCATTGGCCGTTTTTCCAATAAAAGACTTAAGTTCCGAAAGAGATCAACATTACATTGTGGAAGGGTTTAATGAGGAGTTACTCATGGAACTCACGCGATACAAGGAGCTACAGGTGATACGGGTGAAAGAAGAGGTCAATGATCGCACGAAAAACTCGCTTGCGAGATTCTCCCTGGAAGGATCGTTTCGCTTCAGTGGTAAGACTGTTAAGATTTCTATCAGTGTAGCGGACAGTTACACGAACCAGCTTCTATGGTCAACTCAGGAAAAGTTTAATATTGATGATTCTGATCTCATCCAGGTACAGGAAGACCTGGCAACATCTGTCGCACAACAAATTGCTGATGTGAGCGGGGTGATCTTTGAAAAACTTTTTGCGGATACCAATTGGGAAAAAACGCGCAGCCTTCAGGCTTATGCGATCTACATGCATTTTTACAAGTATAATAAAAATCCCACTGAAAAGAGTGCCAATGATCTGCTGGAAAAGGTCACTCTGCTCGTCAAAAACGAGCCCGATTTTGCGCCGGGATGGGCGGTGCTCACCAATCTCTATGCTGACGCCTATATGTTCGGATTGAATCGTCAATTTCTGGATCAGGCATTATCTTTTGGTATAAAATCCATTGAACTGCAAGCCAACAATCAGGTGTGCCAGGCCTACTATGCGTATGCTTTGCTGATTAATGATCAGTTAGATGAAGCGGAAATACACTTTGAAAAAGCGCTATCGCTGAATCCGAATGCGCTTTACTATAGCGGGGCGATTGGATGGGCCTATTGCCTGCTAGGCAAGCTGGATGAAGGATATAGCCTTATTCGCAAGAGTATGGAACGTGATTTTCAATATCCAAAATGGTTCCATATGGGTACCTTTTTATACCATCTCAATCGCGGAGAGTACAGCAAAGCGCTTATTGAGGCAAACAAACTCGATAAACCCGATCTCTATTGGAGTCCATTAATCAAACTCGTTGCGTGCTATAAACTTTCACTTTTAGAACAATCCGACGCACATCTCAACGAATTGATGGAAGTCAAACCGAATTTCTTCGATCATCCCAAAGAATATGTAAAGGCGCTCGTGAAATCAGAAACACTGAGCGTTGAAATTCTGAGCGCCGTGGATGCCGTAGTCAAAGCATCAGAAATGTCCTTTCCCTAAGCTAATTTACCGTAACCACGAGGTAAATCCATGGCAGTGAACTCGTTTAACCACATTACCTTGTGCCGCAATTAAAGTGCTGATTTAGTAATTCTATTCAAATGCGAAATGCACCACTTCAATGTTGACTGGCTCACCGAAATCTTCTTACGGACTAATTTCATACACAACGATGACTAAGTTGTTACTGATTTCACTTGGCGTTTGCGTCATCAACATATCGTGGGCACAGGTTTTTACCAACAAAGAAGTGGGCAAGAAAAATCAGGCGCTCAGCGATAGCTTAAAGATTGCCGATTATCCCTACGCGTTGCCGATCCTGGGTGCCAAGGCTACTAAGGCGGGCTATAGCCTTCCCTATTCAGCAGGCTTTAGCGTACAATATTTCGGAACGAAGTCGGACCTCATAATTAATAACCTTTCTGTTGGGTTCAACAACGGGCCCAAGTACAATTTGGATGGCCTCGTAAGATTTGACAAGGCGAGGGCAACTGCCAATGCCGTTACCGTTCGGCCAGACATCTGGTTACTCCCGTTTCTAAATGTCTATGGCATTTTTGGTCAAAGTCAGGCCTCGACCGACATAGGTTTTGGTGTCTGGGTGCCCGATTCAACGGGCGTTGAAAAAAAGGTGTTGGAGGCCAGCACCGTGGTGAAATTCAAATCGACCACTTTTGGTCTTGGGGTAACGCCCACCATTGGCGTAGGCGGTGGCTTTCTCGCGCTCGACTTTAATGTAGCCTGGACGGATGTTCCACAACTGAATAAGCCCGCACGTTCGTTTGTGTTTGGACCGCGTTTTGGTAAAAATTTCAAGCTGAAAAAACCTGACAGAACGATTGCCGTTTGGGTCGGGGGTTTCCGGGTGAGCATTGCCAGCGGAACCAATGGATCCATCAGTCTTTCCGACGTAATCCCCGAGGGAGGCGGTGAAATAGGTGCGAAAATTGATCAGGGCATTCAGAAAGTGGACGATGCGCAGCAGCAGGTAGATACCTGGTGGGCCGGCCTTACCCCACTGGAACAAAACAGCCCGACAAACAGGGCGCGGTATCAAGCCGCAAATGCGGCACTATCCAGGGCAGGCGAAATTCTAAGCGCCGCAGATGCCGCGGTACAGACCATTGCTACCTCAACGGTACAATACTCGATGGAGAAACAGGTAAAAGATCATTGGAACTTTATTGTGGGTTCACAATTCCAGCTCAACAAACATTTCATGATCCGGGGCGAGGTTGGCTTTTTGGGATCTCGCAACCAGGGTCTGTTGGGTGTACAATACCGCTTTGGGTTATAATGCTATTGGCGGATGTCCTATACCGCAAAGGTTGCGCTAACGATATCAAATGAAAATGAATTGTAATTAATACCTCCAACATGAACAGAATTTATCCCTTTCTCCTCCTGGCTGCGCTAATTGTAACCTCCTGCAATCAGGAAGAAAGCAAAAAAAAGAATGTAGAAACTGTTGATGTATCAAAAAATGTCGTACCCAAATACAAGGCCAGTATACCAGCGAGTCTTATCACACCAGACAAGGTGCAAACGGAAATGTTGGGGGAGCTGACATTTTTTGACGGCATGCCCAGTGATTCCACAGTGATGAAGACAATCGATTTTCTCGATCTTTCAAGGGCCGTGGAGGTCTTCCTTAATGGCATTCCTCCCACGTCAATTTATGCCATGCTTGAAGGTTTGAAAAGCGCTGGTGCAGCACCAGGAGATTTGGTGCTCTGGGAAAATTTTGGAGATGCCCGCACGCTTGCATTAACGTTTAATACGTCAACCCCATATGCGTTTGCCGAGATCAATGTTAAAGATGAGCCGGCCATTCTTGAGGTTCCAGCTGGCACGCTTGTTGGCGCGGTGGATGATGCCTTCTTTCGCTGGGTTACAGACCTGGGAGTAACAGGTCCAAATCAAGGCAAAGGTGGTAAATATGTTGTTGTTGGTCCTGATTACGATGGAAAACTCCCATACGGCTATCGTGTCGTCAAAACTCCTACGTACAGAAACTGGATGTTCCTTCGTGCTATTGTAACAAATGGTGATGTGGAAGCCGCCACATTGGGTCTTAGAACGCTGTTCCGTGTGTATCCCCTTTCGAAACTGGATAATCCACCAAAAGGTAGAGTGGTAAATGCTACAGGTGCACAGATCAATACGATCCACGCCAACGACTATTCGTTCTTTGACGAATTGAATGCCGTAATTCAATACGAACCTGCTGATGCCTTTGATCCTGAACTGGTAGGGCAATTTGCTTCAATAGGCATCAAAAAGGGCAAATCCTTTCAACCCGATGCTCGCATGAAGAAAATCTTGACTGAAGGTGTCGCTATCGGTAATGCCACAGCAAGATCGTTAACTTTCCGCCCCAGGGAAGAGCGTTTGTATTTTTATCCAGGAAAACGCCAATGGTACTCACCTTTTACAGGGGGTAGTTCAGAATTTATGAATAATGGCGAACGCGTACTGGATGATCGCATCATCTTCCACTACTACGCGACAGGGATTACACCTGCCATGGCAAGGGCCAAAGTCGGCACGGGTTCTGCCTATGAAATCGGCGCTCATGATTCGGAAGGTCATTATCTAGACGGAAGTAAAACCTACAAGGTCACCCTTCCAGCACCTATTCCCGCCAAGGACTTCTGGTCTTTCGTGATTTATGACAACCAGACACGTTCGGTACTTGAAACCGATCAAAAATCCGGCGGAGTAGACAGCAACAGTCCGGACATCAAGGCAAATGCCGATGGCTCCTATACTGTCTGGTTTGCTCCGGCACCACCTGCAGGACAGGAAGGCAACTGGGTGCAGACCATGCCGGGAAAAAGCTTTAATGTTCTGCTAAGGCTTTATGGTCCGCTGCAAGCATTTTTCGATAAAACCTGGATACCTGGAGACTTTGAATTAGTGGAATAACGTCCCATAGCATTTTCTGCAGAGTCTTAAAACCGTCACCTTAATTGGGCAACAAATCGAATTGAATATGAGAAATCTAAAAGGAACATATTTATTACTACTGGTAATGATTTTGGCCTTCTCCTGCAGTCAGGACGAAAGCAAGAAGATTGCAGAAAAAGGTGCTGAACCGCCAAAGATGAAAATGACGACGGACATCCCCGAGTCGATCACCACGCCCGAAAGCGTCGAAACGCGGCTTGGTACCTTGAAATTCTTCGACGGGTTTCCCGATGATGCTACCACGCAGAAGGTCTACGACAACCTCGACTTCATGAATGGCGTGAATGCCTTCCTGAATGCGGTGCCGGGCGCTTCAGCAGAGGCTATCCGCACTGGCTGGGCCAGTCAGGGCGCGAACAACAACCAGACCGTGATCATCATGGAAGACCTGATGGACTCGAAGTCGCTCTACCTCACCCCCAACACCGAAAGCATTTACAACATGATCTGGCTCGATATCAAGGAGGGGCCGCTGGTGCTTGAAACACCGCCGAATGTCCTCGGCATTATCGACGATCACTGGTTCAAGTATGTGGGTGACGTCGGCAATGCAGGTCCGGACAAGGGCAAGGGGGGCAAGTATCTCCTCCTTCCTCCCGGCTACGAGGGTGAGGTGCCAGACGGTTACTTCGTGTTGCGCTCAAAGACCTATGGCAACCTGATGTTCTATCGTGGCTTCCTGGAGAACGGCAGCACGGAAACCGCGGTCAACAACACCAGGAAGTTTTTCAAGGTCTATTCGCTGTCGGATGCGAAGAACCCGCCGCCAATGCAGTTCATCAACGTCTCAGGCAAGGAATTCAATACGATTCACGCCAACGACTTCCGCTTTTACGAGGAAGTGAACGCGATTGTTCAAGCTGAGCCGAATGACGCATCGGACCCGGAAACGCTCGGGTTGCTGGCCGCCATCGGCATCGAGAAGGGCAAGGCGTTCGCGCCGGATCCCCGGATGAAGAAGATCCTCACCGAAGCCGTGGCGGTGGGCAACGCGACCGCGCGCGCCCTCACGTTCCGTCCTCGTCTTGATGGGGTCTATTACTATCCGGACCGGCACTGGTTCACCAGCTTCCCAGGAGGCAGCTATGCGTTCATGAAGCAACCTGGTGTTCGCAATCTGGAGGGCCGAGTGCTCTTCCACTACTACGCCACCGGCATCACGCCCGCCATGGCCATCAAGATGGTCGGCGTCGGCTCCCAATACGCTGCGGCCACGACCGATTCCCAGGGCAAGCCACTCGATGGCAGCAAGACCTACAAAATCCACCTGCCACCCAATATCCCAGCCCAGAACTTCTGGTCCTTCGTGGTTTACGACAACCAGACCCGCTCCATGCTCCAGACCGATCAGCAGTTCCCGAGCATCAGCAGCCTGAAAGCGGGCGTGGTCATCAACGAAGACACCTCGGTGGATGTCTGGTTCGGTCCGACCGCGCCGAAGGGCCACGAATCCAACTGGGTGCAGACCGTTCCCGGCAAAGGCTGGAACTCCCTTCTGCGCCTTTACGGCCCCGGTCAACCCTGGTTCGACAAAACCTGGAGGCCAGGTGACTTTGAATTAGTGGAATAGGGCTAAGACATGGTAAAAAGGGCATTCATACGCCCTTTTTACATATTGTTGCTGCAACATCGCCAACACGTCATCATCTATCGGCTTCAAACAAGAACAAAAATAGGTAGATTGAGTCCTCACACAACTTGTTAACAAGATGGCCCTGAGACAAAGCTTTAGAACCTTTGCAAATAAGCTCCTCTGGTTGGTGCTTATCTGGATTTCAGCGTCATTCCTGTTTGGACTAATCCGAATCTGGGGTGTTGAGTCCCTGCCCGCATTTGAGAGAATAATCCCTTTTAATCCATTCCAGTTTATCATTCAAATGTTAGTGTTGGGAATCGCCGTGGGCATTCCCTTTGGCATCATGGATCGCGTGCTTGACAACAATTGGATAAAGAGAAAGCCTTACTGGCAGATTATTCTCTTCAATGTGATCATCCAGGTAATGCTTGCCGTATTCTCTTTAGGCGTACTTGTGGTGTTAAGCAAATCTGTTTTCAATACTTCCATCAACCTTTTTGAGGCTATATTCTCTGAGACTTCCCTGTTATGGATCGTTTACACAGGGATTGTAAGTTCTTTTATCTATTTCCTGGAAGTTGTAAAAACCAAAATTGGCAACCGGGTCTTGGTGAACCTGATTTTGGGAAAATATCATTATCCCACCGTGGAGCACCGCATATTCATGTTTCTGGATATGAAGGATTCGACGACACATGCCGAAACCCTTGGACATATAAAATTTAGCACGTTGATACAAGATAGTCTAAATGACCTGACCGAGGCCATTATCGAACACAAGGTTGAGGTGTACAAGTATGTTGGCGACGAAGCAATCCTGACCTGGGAACTTGAAGATGGCTTTGAAAATGCAAACTGCCTGCAAGTGTATTATTCATTTCAGGAAATACTGAATAAAAAGAAAGTGTATTATGAGCAGCAATATGGATTTGTTCCTTTTTTTAAAGCAGGCGTCCACCTGGGCGATGTCACCGTTTCTGAAGTCGGCATTATAAAGCGTGAAATCGCGTACCACAGTGACGTACTGAATACGGCAGCGAGAATCCAGGGGAAGTGCAATGAATTTCAGGCAAAGTTACTGATCTCCGATGACCTGAAAACCAAGCTTGAAAATTATCAGCATTTCAATTTTCAGCGTATCGGAGGAATTTCCCTAAAGGGAAAACAACAATTGGTAAATATTTATCAAGTGAGCCAGAAATAATTTATAGCGCCAACGCCATCCCTGAGAATACTACCCGGGCGGCATACCAATACGCGAAAGTGAAAGCAATATAATCAGATTGGAAAAAATGCACATTCCGATCGGTGCCTTGCGTTTGAATTGAAAACACAAACTGCGTCGCCCCGGCCTTAACGAAGGGAAACCTGCTATCCATTTCAATCTGAAAACGAAAGAAACGCTTGAAAGTGAATTAATAACTAGTAAATTGAAGGTACGTATCGCAACGGGAAAGCTGATCGCCTGTAATGCGCTGCATAATATATTCCTTCAACTTCAACCCCAAACCCATACCATGAAATACTCTCCCATGGTCCTCATACTTGCTCTTCTACTAGGCTGTGAACAGAAAAAACCTACCGGGTGGATTGATGCGGACCGCATCATGCACCGGGAAGCAAAGGACTGGGTATCGCTAGGTGGTGACTATAAGGAACAGCATTATTCTCCGCTGAATAAGATCAATATTAAAACTGTCAGTCAACTGGGTTTCGCCTGGGAATATGATGCCAGAAGCCCCATTGGCAGAGTACCCAGGGGATTGGAAGCAACACCCATCGTTGTAGACGGCATAATGTATACTTCCGGCGCGTGGGGTTTTGTCTATGCGCTCGACGCTAAAACGGGAAAAGAAATCTGGAAGTATAATCCAAAAGTGGATGCTTCCTACGTACGGAAAGCGTGTTGCGATGCCGTTAACCGGGGCGTGGCTGTCTGGGAAGGTTATGTTTATGTCGGCACACTGGATGGATATCTGGTTTGTCTTGATGGCAAAACGGGCACTGAATTATGGAGAAAAGATACTTTTGTCAGACGCGATGTTGACTACACAATTACCAGCCCACCACAGGTTGCGGGCAACATTGTGATGATTGGAAACTCGGGTGCCGAGTTCGGTGTGCGCGGGTACATTACTGCCTATGATCTCAAGTCAGGTGAAGCACAGTGGCGCTTTTTTATTGTGCCCGGAGATCCCAAGAATGGTTTTGAAAATGAAGCGATGGAAATGGCCTCGAAGACTTGGGATCCTAATTCGGACTGGGAGGCAGGCGGTGGTGGTACTTCGTGGGGTCAGAGCGCCTATGATCCTGAACTAAATTTACTTTACGTGGGCACCGGCAATTCAAGCCCCTACCCCATTTGGTTCCGCAGCCCGTCTGGTGGCGACAATTTATTCCTGGCATCTATCCTCGCGATCAATCCGGATAACGGAAAACTGATTTGGCACTACCAGACTACACCGGGAGAGATCTGGGACTACACCGCCACGATGAACATTGTGCTCGCAGACCTGGAGATCGGTGGCACGACACGAAAGGTATTAATGCAGGCACCTAAGAATGGTTTCTTTTATGTACTGGACAGGGCAACGGGCGAACTGCTGTCAGCAGAAAAGTTCTCCAGGGTAAATTGGGCCAGCCACGTAGACATGAAAACCGGACGCCCTGTGTTGACTGAGCATGGACAGTGGTATAAAGATGAACCAAAACTTGTTTTCCCATCACTGGGTGGCGCACACGGTTGGCCACCCATGTCGTTCAACCCCGGTACCGGACTGGTATACATACCCGAACGTGTGGAACCCATGGTCTATACGGCTACAAAAACATACAGCTGGATGCCGGACAGAGACAATACCGGATTCGACTACAGTCAGATGTATAAATACAAGCAGGTTATCAACCAGGTCAAGGAAGCTGAGGACACTATAACCACGGAGAGCCTGCTTGCCTGGAATCCCATAACCGGGAAGGCTGTTTGGAAAATAAGCGATGGCGCTCCGAATGGCGGAACTTTATCGACACCTGAACTTGTGTTTCAGGGAACGCGGACAGGTTATCTAAACGTCTACGATGCAAAGACGGGTGAAAAACTAAAAGAATTATTTACAGGCACCGGAATTATGGCAGGCGCGACCACCTATGAAATTGACGGAGAGCAGTATGTTGCCGTAATGGCCGGCTATGGCGGAGCCCCGACAGACTATTTTCCTCAGGACGCCGCATTGCATCAATATCAGAACAACGGTAGGATTATTTGCTTCAAACTGAATGGCGGGGAAACACCACTTCCTCCCAGAACGGTTAAGATCCCAACACCAGAACCTCCCGATATGAAAATCAATAGCGCCCTGGTGGATAGAGGATCCGTTCTATACTGGGATTATTGCGAAGTCTGTCACGGGGGATTTGGAGAACCTCCACCAAATTCTACATGGCCCGAAGGCCACATGTCACAGCATCCCGATTTATCAAAGATGCCAAAGGATGTACACAAGGTCTTCAAGGAAATTGTGCTGGGCGGTATTTTCAGTTCTGCAGGCATGGCTTCATTCAGCAGATCACTAAAAGAGGAAGATGTAGAAGCCATACATCATTATTTAGTGAAGATTCAGCAAGATGCTTATGACCAACTCAAGAAAGCAGCAGGCGATTAACGCTAGTTGTCTTTAAGTGGACAGTCTCAACGCATCATCAACTTTCTGTGGGTTCCAACCGTTTTCGACGAGCCGTTGCCTTATGTTAAGGTCCGGGTTTCCTGCAGCTCTTGCAACGCGGATGTAGTTGCTCAATGCAATGTCATGAGAAGACATCTTTACAGCCGGGGCGGGTGAACCCTTTGCCTCCGCATCTGTATCACTCCATGCCTTCCGGATGAGGTTGTAAACAGCCAAACCAATAACGCCTACTATATAGACAATTCCAAGCCAAATAAAAATGCCTGCGCCCGCTGTACAAAGGATGGACAAAAATATTAGCTCAAGAAATTTTTCGCCTATCAACAAACTGCCACCAAGGCCAACAATTACCAGGCCTGTGAGGATCTGTTTCGAAAATTTTCGCAATAGTTTCATAGTTTATTTTCCATAATGATGCGACCATAGCGGATGAAGGAAAGCATTAACATCAGGTAAAGCGGAATTGCAAACAGCACTTCTACCGGTGCATCAAAGTACGGGGCCTGTATTCCGGTAAAGTTAGCCGTCGCACTTTCGCCATAGACTCTGTATCCGTTCCTGATAAACCAGGATTCAATCGGCATATACAACACCGTACCCACCGATACGTACAAGACAAAGACAAGCAACATGTCCAGGTGGATAAAAAATCTGTCAATCAAAGTCGTGGAAAGCCAGATGACCAGTACCCAGACGAGGGTTAGTACAATATTGACATCGTAATAGTAATAACTCCAGGAAGGAAAGTTTTCATTGTCCACCATGGGTTCGATCATTATTTCAAAGAAAGCAACACCCAGTAGCGCGATAATGAAATTCCGAACCGTTACCTTTTTCCGTGACGGAACCAGGGGAATCTCGTCCAGATAATAATTCCAGAATTTATAAAAACCGATTATCAGGCTGGAAAAAACCGGCGCAAAATATAATATCTCAAGTGGGGCACCGAGCAAGGTTAGGCCGTAAAACCGCTCCTGCACTTCTGGTGAATAGGTCCTGATCGATAATTGCAGGACAATAATCTCAAGTATAACGGCAACGCCAGTAGCCATAACAAGGCAAACCAAAAACCGTTTCCATTCCCGCCATTCAGGCCAAAGGTTATCCACCAGCCTGATCACACCAATAAACAATATGGCCCAGGCGAAGGTAAGTATCCAACTTACATCCAGATAGACATAGGCATAAGCGCCCAGGTGCGAGTTATCCCACATTGGCGCGGTAAAGACCTCGAATATGAGCACACCGGCACTCATTATCAGAAACCTTTTGAATATTTTTGGATCGCTCTTCCGCAGTAGGTACAAGCCGCCAATAACGGCAGCCAGGACAACAATATCGAAAACAAGGGTGCCAGTAGTTAATTCCTTAACGCAATTGCAGTTATTGGGAATCTTGAAGTTTTCAAACATGTGATGGTTCCATTTTTCTAACGCAGTTATTACCACAAGCGGATTCATCTCCCTTTTGGGATTCCCTGAAAGCAGGATCTCTTACTTTGCATCCTCCCCATTTTGCCTGATTGTAAGGGGATGAACTCGTCATTTCATCCCATATTTTATATAGCGGCCTTTCTATCATATTACCCTGGATAGCGCTGTTAAAATCGCAAGACATAATATCCCCGTAAGGCGAAGCATAGAAATAACTGGTGCCGCAAGAGCAACCAACGCTGCGGTGACTGAGCATATAGGGTACCACCAAAACCCCGGGATAACTGGGGTCGGCATTGTATCGCTTGCTCTTGGCAATCATCTGTTCTACCCAATCCTGATCGTCACCCTGAAGATCAAGACGGTTTTTGTATCGACCGGAGGGCAAGGCATCGAAGAGGATCACCTCATGTACTCCGGTTTCTTTACCCAATTCAATAATGCGTTCCATTTCTCCGTGCTTGAGAGATTCCGGTGTAAGTGTTCCCGATATACCGGTGGTAAGCCCCAATGTCTTTGCGTATTTGATGCCCTCAATCGCTTTGTCAAAGAGGCCTTCTTTTTTTCTGAAGCGGTCGTGGTCAGTAGCATTGGCATAATCGATGCTGATAAAAACTCCATCCAGTCCGGCCAGTTTAAGTTCTTTCGCTCTTTTTCTCAACAACGAACCATTGGTGAAGAGGACCGCAGTGGAAAGATTCTTATCAACAGATTTGATCAGCTCCGGAAGATCCTTCCGCAACAAAGGCTCTCCCCCGGTGAAGTTGATGACCGATACACCCAACTCCTGGGCATCACATACAAGTTTCTTTGCATGCTCCAGGCTTAGCACTGTTTTGGATTTATCTTCCACCGCTTCAAAAAAGCTGCAATGCTCGCAGGTGGCATCGCACACATCATTCACCGCGTAGGTCATCATATTGGGCAGGTTCTTATTCTGAATATTCCGGTAGATAAGTCTGGCCATAAAATTGGCGCTTGGTTTGCTGAACACAGGCGGCGTAAACATCGAATAAACTGGGTAGCCGTGACGATAGTGGATTATCTTATTGTGATTGAGATAGATCTTGTACAAGATCTCCAGGTGATCCATCGAAAATCCAAAAGCCCTCGTGCTGAGGAACCACTTAAGCCGTAGCTTGCTTAGAAATGCTTTCATAAAAAAATGTTTTGCCTGCCTGGCTACCGTTTTAACGCTGCGGCCATGGTAAATATAGTTGAAAAGCATCAATTATCGGTTTGGCAGGACAAGTGTACAAACCGGACAGGTAACTGAATTTTGACTATATTGATTTTGAGTGCGGTGCTTCAAAAGTTTCTGCATGTTTATCAACCGGTCGGAGGATCGATAAATCCTGCCTTTTTTTGATGCCTGGCCAAACTTTTATGCAATTTTCAAATTGAGCTAATATTTGAAAGATCTGAACTACCCAAACGGTGTTTTTCGTCCTTACATTGTAAAGGATAAACTGAAAGGCTAAAACAAACATATGTCACACGACAACAAGACCGTTAATAAGATCATTAACGAAATTGAAAAGGTAAAGGCAATTGAGGCGTATGCCCGTCAAATTGCGCCCCTCTCCGAAGAGGAGGTTGCAAAATTGGACCATGCCGCTTTCAACGCAAATGCTTCCCTGGAAGGTCAGGCAGAAAGACTCAAATTCCTTGAAGACAAAAAAATATCGTTTGATTATGTGACTGGCAACAAAAAATTCAGTGAACCGGAATTGTTAAAGGGGAACATTGAAAACTTCATCGGAATGGCGCAAGTCCCGATTGGTTTGGCGGGTCCTTTGTTGGTGAATGGAACGTATGCTTTAGGCGATTTTTTCGTGCCGTTGGCAACGACCGAAGGTGCTTTGGTAGCTTCTTATAACAGAGGGATGAAAGCTTGCCGACGCAGCGGCGGAATTAGCTCAGTTTGTCTGTATGAAGGAATCCAGCGGTGTCCGTTCTTTAAATTTGACAATATTGGCACGGTAGGAATCTTTTTGAAATGGATACACCAGCATATTGACAACTTCCATGAGATTGTATCAAAAACCAGTCAATTTGCCAAATTGAATGATGTTCAAACGAACATCGAGGGGAACAGCGTTATTCTTACTTTTGAATATTCCACAGGGGATGCGGCCGGACAGAATATGGTCACTATCTGTACAGACCAGATTTGTAAGTTCATCCTCTCCACGTTTCCGGTAACACCCAGCGAATGGTACATAGAAAGCAACTATGCCGGCGATAAAAAAGCAACATCTTTGTCGTTCACCAGGGCAAGGGGAAAGAAGGTAACTGCTGAAATTGTTCTGCCCAGAAAAATTGTTGAATCCGTACTGAAGACCACACCGGAAAAAATCGTCAAATACTGGGTATCGTCCACGCTTGCTGTAATCCAAAGTGGCGCTATCGGCGCACAGGGACATGTGGCCAATGGATTAGCGGCCCTGTTTATTGCATGCGGACAAGACGTTGCCTGCATCTCGGAATCTTCGATTGGCCTTACCAGAATGGAAACTAATTTGAACGGCGATTTATATGTTTCACTCACACTTCCTTCATTGATTGTTGGAACCGTTGGCGGGGGCACTGCGTTGCCGACTCAAAATGAATGTCTGGAAATGCTCGGTTGCGCCGGCCTTGGTAAGGCTAAAAAATTTGCCGAGATATGTTGCGCAGTAGCATTGGCCGGTGAAATTTCAATTGCTGCAGCGATGACGGCAGATCATTTCACCAGGTCTCACAAGAAACTGGGCAGAAAAAAATGAACAACCCCCTGGATAACAGTGCTTCATTCATAAAACGTTTCCTCATTTATCAACAGGAACGATTTCCATTCCTGGTGCATGGTGTATTAATTGCCGCATTCACTTTTTCTGCAGTCTCCTATTCCAGAATCTGCCGGCGACAGGATGGTTTTATTGCCTGGTCAGATTATCTGATCGGAGTTTTTGCAACCATCACCCTGTTCTTTCTCGTTAGAATATTTGATGAATTCAAAGACCAGGAGGATGATAGAAAATACCGCAAATATTTACCCGTTCCAAGAGGTTTAATGTCTTTGAAAGAGCTCAAGATCATCGGTTTTATTGTCGGCATTGCTCAAATTTTGGTAATCGCTTTTTTTCAACTTGAAATGCTTTACCTGTACATGATCGTAATGGCGTATTTGTTACTCATGGGGGTAGAGTTCTTTGTCCCTAAATGGTTAAAACAACGACAAATTATCTACATAACCTCTCACATGTTAATTATCCCACTCATCGATATCTACTCGAGCGGTTTGGATTGGTTGTTGGATGGCGCCAAACCTCACTGGGGGTTGGCATGGTTCTTTGCCGTTTCATACACAAATGGTTTGGTGCTTGAATTTGGCAGAAAGATAAGGACACCTGACACGGAAGAGGATGGTGTGGTTTCTTACACCGGACTCTATGGCATTAAAGGTGGAACGGCAATCTGGATCATCCTCATGTTTGTCACAATGGCGCTGGCTGTGGGCGCATCCCATTATGCCCGGTATGGCTGGATGGCATTCGTCGTCCTGGGCGTATTTTTTATCCTATGTTCATTCCCCGGCTGGCTGTTTTTGAAAGAACCAACTGTAAAAAGAACGAAGTACATCGCGTATGCTTCCGTAGTATGGACCGCATTGATGTACCTCTCTTTGGGCGGTATACCAATGATTAAATCAATCTTTTCCTGAAGTTACTGCTGACGCATATCGACAAAGAATCGCACCAGGGTATCGGCGCAAAGGCCAGGAACTTGATCGTGTTGGAAAAGATGGGTGCGAACGTTCCATTATGGTCCGTCATTCCCCAGGAAGTATTACTGGATCAGATTCCGGATGGAATTCGAAAGGAAGAAATCAACGCAGCATTTCAAAAAGTCGTTGTTCCCGAGCAGGTCATAACCCAGCTGGCGCAGCATTTTGGAGAGAATTATCAATCAAAAACCTATGCAATCCGGTCTTCGGCAACTGAAGAAGATGGAAAACGGTTTTCCTTTGCCGGGCAATTTGAATCCTTCTTGCATGTTCCCTTTTCCGACATCCAAAAAGCGGTAAAGGCCGTCTGGCAATCCGCCGTTTCCGAACGGGTGATTAAATATAGAGAGGAAAACAAACTGACGTTTCAATTCGGAATTGGTGTTATTATTCAGGAAATGATTTGTGCCGATGTCGCAGGCGTTGCTTTCGGCATGAACCCTGTCTCTGGTGAGCGCGACAGCAAAGTTATATCGGCAGTATACGGGTTGGGGGAAGGGCTTGTTTCCGGAGCACTTGATGCTGATACATACACAATAACGCCTGACGGATGCAAGGAAATTTTGGCTCATAAAACGCATGCCTTCGTGAGGAATAGCACAGGAAAAGGAGTTGAAAAGATTGAAGTAGAAAGTGATAGAACAGATCTTCCAACTTTGCAGGAAGCACAAATAAGTGAAATTGCCTCACTGCTTGATAAGCTAAACTCAGCAATGGGTACTCCGCAGGATATCGAATTTGCATTTCACCAGGGAACACTCTATTTACTGCAAACAAGACCCATTACCACAGCCGGCCCGAAACCTGCAGGTGAATACACTTTGTGGGATAACAGCAATATCATTGAATCTTATCCCGGCATCACTACACCATTGACGTATTCATTCATCATAAAGATGTACGAAATGGTTTATCGTCAGTTTGTCGGGATGATGGGCGTTACAGAAAAAGAAATTCAACAGCATTCGGAAATTTTCGCCAACACACTCGGACTGGTTCGCGGACGGGTGTACTACAACCTGTTAAACTGGTATAAAATGCTCGCCATGGTTCCCGGCTATTCCATTAATGCCGAGAACATGGAGCGTATGATGGGCGTAAAAGAACGTTTTGAATTGGAGGATAACTTCAAAATGAATAAAGGAATTGCGCGGGTAAGGATTGTTGGGATGGTATTCAAAATGATTGGGATGCACATCGCGCTTCCAAAAGAACGGGAGCGTTTCATGAAGCAGCTGAATACAATCATGGATAAATACAAGGCCATCGATTTAAATGCGCTCTCAACCGCTTCCATAATCGACCACTATAATACCTTCGAAACTTCATTGCTCCTGAAGTGGAAAGCGCCATTGATAAATGACTTCTTTGCGATGATCTGGTTTGGGATGTTGAAGAAAAAGTGCACCAGATATTGTCCGGATGATCCCAATATTCACAATGATCTGTTATGCGGCAGCCAGGACATCATTTCTGTAGAACCCATTCACAGAAGTATTGAGCTTGCCGCTATGGTGGCCGGGAATGAAGCAGCCAGGATTCTGTTCATGGAAAAGGCCCCCGAGGAAATCTGGGAAACCCTATGCGCCGGTTCCTTTCCGGAGATCCGGAAATCTTTTGATGATTACCTGGATCGTTTTGGCGATCGCTGCGTGGGAGAATTAAAACTTGAAACGATTTCCTATTCTCAAAAACCATCCCTTTTGGTGAAGGTCATCAAGGCTTACCTCGTACAGGGAATTACCCGTAAAAAGACGCATGCCAATATTGAAGGTGATCTGAGGATTGCCGCTGAAAACAAATTATTCAGCGCCCTGCATGGTAACCCCATCAAAAGATGGTGGATCAGGTACATAATAAGCAAAACACGTGATCTTGTAAGCAACAGAGAGAACCTCAGGTATGAAAGGACAAGAGGTTTCGGCATGGTAAGAAAAATGTTTTCCGTGCTGGGCGAAAAATGGCACAAAGCAGGGTATCTGGTTGATCCAAGAGATGTCTACTACCTCAAATTGGAAGAGATTAAATCGTTGGCAACCTGCGCGTTCGATGAAAAATTAATGACTGAAATCGAGGCTCGAAAAGTAGCGTTTGAGGGTTATAAAAACCAGGCACCCCCCCGCGAACGTTTTTTTTCGTACGGGAATAATTTCAGCGATGAATACATTTATTCACTTGACAAAATTGAACACGATGAAAAAAGTTTGCATGGTATCGGATGTTGCCCGGGAATAGTTCAGGGTAAGGTCCGGGTTGTTGTGGATCCTACAGAAATTGATTCTCTAAACGGCGATATCCTGGTCACTTCCAGCACTGATCCCGGCTGGGTTACTTTGTTCCCAACAGCCTCGGCAATAATCGTGGAAAGGGGAAGCTTGCTAAGTCATTCCGCTATTGTTTCCAGGGAAATGGGCATTCCCTGTATCGTCAGTGTCACCGGACTTCTTCGCACTTTGAAATCGGGCGATGAGGTACTCATGAATGGTAGTACCGGAAAAATAAAACTTATCAGTAATGAAGGAACAGTTAAAGGAAGTTAGACACGATTACATCCGATACGCCAATTGCTGGGAAGACGCAGACATCCTCATGGATGCGCTGGCAATTAAGTCAGGCGACAGAGTTCTCTCCATTGGCTCTGCCGGTGATAACAGCTTTTCCATGTTAGCCTATGATCCTGAATTCGTTTTGGCTGTGGATATCAATCCTGTTCAATTGAATTTAATCGTGCTTAAAAAGGCAGCTATTGCCTCGTTGGATCATGAGTCCTTCCTTCAGTTTTTGGGCTTTCATGATTGCCCCAACCGCTGGGATTTATTTCTGATCGTAAAGCAAATGCTCCCTCCCGAATTGGCTGCGTTTTGGTCAGGCAGAAAAAAGGAAATTGAAGATGGCATTATATACCAGGGAAAATTCGAAAGGTATTTCAAATCATTTCGCAAGAACATCTTACCCCTTATTCACACGGAAAAAAGAATCAGTGAATTATTCAACGAAAAGAATTCCGTCCAACAGGAACAGTTCTTCCATGCGGAATGGAACAACCGGAGATGGAGAATACTCTTTAAACTATTCTTCAGTAAATTTGTAATGGGCAGGCTGGGTCGCGATCCCGAATTCCTGAAAGAGGTTAAGGTACCGGTGTCAACTTTCATACTGGACCAGTCCAAAAAACACTTGAGTTCGGTTAACTGTCAGCAAAACTACTTCCTGCAATTCATGCTGACAGGCCAATTCAAAACCGCTTTGCCCAATTATGCCCGGAAGGAATCATTTGAAGTGATCAAAAAAAAGTTGGATAGAATTATGATTTATAATGGATTCGCTGAGGCCGCTTTCAATGAATATCAGGGATTCAATAAGTTTAATCTGTCAAACATCTTCGAGTATATGAACCCAGCCGTATTCAGGTCCGTCAGCAAAAATCTGGTGCAAAATGGTCAGCCCGGATCCAGGTATGCATACTGGAATCTGATGGTTCCAAGACAAATGTCAGAAATCAACCCGGAGTTGGTGCCGGACCGCGAAAAAGCAGATACCTTCACACAAAAGGATAATGGCTTTTTTTATAGCAAGTTTATAATTGACGTCAAATCATGAGCGAAAATATACTCCATACCCTTTATCTGGCCGGAGCTTTCCTGATTCTTTTTATCAGCGCAGAGTTGCTGTATCACAAATTCAACGTAAAGGCTGAAGTCACGCGGAAGTACGTGCACGTCGCTACCGGTTTGTTAACGATGCTATTCCCACCCTTGATTGGAAATCAATGGCTTGTGTTGGCTTTGTGCGCTGTCTTTTTTATTATCCTACTCGCTTCCATGACATTAAATTTACTACCCTCCATAAATGCCGTCGACCGCAAGACCAGAGGTTGTATTCTATATCCGGTTATCGTTTATGGCTGTTATGTGATGTACATCGAATATGATCAATTCATATTCTATTACATCCCTATATTGGTACTCACTATTTGTGATCCTATTGCGGCTATCGTCGGAAAAACCTGGCCGGTTGGCAAGTATCAAACTTTTGGGCAAACCAAAACTTTGAGTGGTTCAGCAGGATTCTTCATAGCGGCCATGGTTACCTGTTTGTGCTTGATTTGGGTACTGGAAGAAGCACCGCTGAGCGAAGTAGTTGTTGTTTCCATAAGTGTAGCATTCGTAACGGCAATTGCCGAGGCGCTTACGCATAAGGGATACGATAACCTCACTATCCCGGGTGGCGCGCTGGCTGTACTCTTGCTCTTCAATAATTATTATTCAATCGGATGAGTAAACTTAAGATCGTCAAGACGCTTCCCGGCGATCAGCAATTTGCCTTATTCAATGGCTTACCTGGTAAACTCTATGATCCGGGAAGCGCGCGATTCCAATTGGGTAACGACCCCGTCTCAACCCACTTGGAAGGTTGCTATTTTTTGTTGAAGGATAATGAACCGGCAGGACGGTTTGCCTTCTACGAGAACAATGATTTGAAATATAACAATAAGGCTGCTGCTGCCATCGGCAGTTATGAATGTATAGAAGAACAGGAAACAAGCGAT